>JAQIBR010000237.1 GCA_027858955.1 Bacteroidales bacterium | reverse complement strand
CGGAATTCATCGTCCAAAAGTCTATTTTCGGGTCTACGCTTATAATATTGTTCAAATCTATCGCTTCCTGCTTTAAGTTCAAGCCGAGAGAACATAACATCACGTTCATCAATTCGCTTAGAAGGTCGTGGACTTTTATAGTTTTTTTTATTGCCATAAGGCAGAAATAAGAAAAATGCGATTGCCCAATATAGAAACAAAATTATCCAAATTATTTCCGTTTTGTAGGGGTAATCAAAATAAATGAATGCAGAAGCTATCAGCGGATCGAGGAGCATTATAAGAAAAAGCCTTGCTGCCCTATATTCGTTTTCTTTATAGGAAACTAAAGCAGCAAAAATCAAACCTACAAAAAGTAGGATGACAGTTATTCCTAATATAAATTCATTCAAATTTAATAGCATTATTTAGAGCTTATCTAGGCAAAAGTGATGAAAATAAAGCAAAAAGCAAAATAACATATTCATAAACCTTGTATATATAACTATAACTCCCTTTTTCTTTCATCTGTAAAAACGATGCTTTCGTCCTTAAAAATCCAACGTTTGGTAAATGGCTCAATAAAAGGATGCTATTCCAGAACATACTCCATACATTCGAAGATTGGAATAAACTCAATAATACTCTTTTTTCTAATCTCAATTAAATGAATAAAATTAAAAAACTGGCGGATTATAAATCATTGGCAACTAAATGTCAACGCAATCATATTTGCTTAGAAGATACAAGCAAAGTTTTGTGCAAGACAGATTATTGTGTGAATAATGAAGTCTTGTTTGTAAAACATGAAGGATTTAATGGATGTCCATATCTGCATTCTTTTGGATATTCCCATTTTTGTTCCTGCCCTTTACGTATGCAGATTGATATAGAATCGAGAAAAACAGCTAATGCGCATGCTTAAACCGCTTCACCTATCAAAGTTGCCGCAGTACAATCTTTAATTTTTACAATTACATAATCGCCAATATTAAAATCCTTTTTTGGAAAGACAACCATTTTATTCTGAGAATTTCTTCCGGCTAAATCTTCTTTAGAACGTTTAGAAAAGGATTCAACCAAGACTTCAAAGGTTTTTCCAATATTTTGCTTGTTAGCACTAAGAGATAGAACTTGTTGCAAATCAATAATTTCCGTCAATCGCCTGCTTTTTATTTCTTCAGAAACATCATCCTTAAATTTCTTTTGAGCAATAGTATTTGGTCGCTCAGAATATTTAAACATAAAAGCATAATCGTAGCCTACCCTTTCCATAAGCGAAAGTGTTTGTTTATGATCTTCTTCTGTTTCACCGCAGAAACCTGCAATAATATCAGTCGACAGACCACAATCAGGAATATGCTTTTTTATAGTTCTGATTCTATCCATATACCATTCGCGAGTATATTTTCGACTCATTCGTTTTAAAACATCATTACTGCCCGATTGAAAAGGAAGATGAATTGCATAGCAAATATTCGGTGTTTTGGCGATGGTTTTTATCAGTTCATCAGAAATATCTTTTGGATGTGAAGTGGCAAAACGCACGCGAAGCAGGGGCGATAAGGCAGCAACTAGAGTTATCAGTTCAGGAAAACTAACTGCAGTAGCATTACTCTCCCAGCTATACGAATTAACATTCTGTCCCAGTAAAGTCACTTCTTTATAACCTTTAGCCAATAAGTCACGAGCTTCATTCAAAATAGTTTCGGGGTCTCTACTTCGTTCTTTTCCACGAGTAAATGGTACCACACAATAAGTGCAAAAATTCTCGCAGCCACGCATAATCGAAATAAAAGCCGATATTTTATTGCTTCCCAATCGAACAGGTTCTATTTCGGCATAGGTTTCTTCCTCTGAAAGCAAAACATTAATTGCCCTACGACCACTTTCAACAGTTTTTATCAAATTTGGTAAATCGCGATAAGCATCAGGCCCAACAATCAAATCAACAACATCTTCTTCATCCAAAAGTTGCTGTTTTAATCTCTCAGCCATACAACCTAAAATTCCAACCTTTAAATTAGGGTTGTCCTTTTTCATTCGCTTGATTTCTTTCAAACGCTTCCTGATACGTTGTTCTGCATTATCGCGAATGGAGCAGGTATTTATAAATAAGATATCTGCATTTTCAGCACTTTCAATAGTTTGATATCCTTCTTCCGCCATAATAGAACCAACAATTTCGCTGTCAGAAAAATTCATTTGGCAGCCGTATGTTTCTATATTTACAAGCTTATTTTTATATATTTTTGTTTGATTTTCAGTCATTTACAAAGCACTTTATAGACTATTTTTATAGATTTAAATTATTTATGAAACGCTAAACCCTAATGTTCTCTGCATTTAAAATCCGGGCAAAATTACATAAAAACTTCTCTACTCATCGTTTTATCATTTGTTTAACACTATCTGATTTTCTGTTTTTATTTTGATAGTTTGTTTTTTGTAAATTACAAAACGAAAATAATATAACTCTATCGTTAAATGTGTATATTAGCCGCCATAATCCATTTAAGGTTACGCTAATATGATAATTATTCAAATTAGAATGATATGGGTTATAACATTGAGTGGAGAGATGCAGCTGTTATTATAGAATACGATGGTGATCTAAACATAAATGACTTATTTAAGGCTGGCAGTATAATTACAAGCGATTTACGATACGATTTGTTAAAATCTGTTACGACCGATTTTCTAAAAGTGAAAAGTCTAGAAATTACAGAATTAGATATAAAAAATATATCTACTCGTGATGCAATTCCATCAATTTGGAATCCAAATCTAAAATTTTCAATTGTTTCTAATAACAGTGATATAAAAGAAATGGTTTTATATTATATTGATTTAATGAAAATTAATGAGTGGGAAATAAAACTGTTCAACAATCTTGAAGAATCAGCCGAATGGTGTAATAATTAAAATCATTCAACTCCTACTTACTACACATCTCTTCCTTTTTAAAATTATTAATTCATCAATTTATTAGCTTGCCTTTTAACATTTTTTTTGTTTATCAGGCAATTACAAATACTTTCAGATTTGAAAAATTGACTAATTCATTAAAATATGCGCGAGTAGATTTCGTGTCTTTATAAATAAAAAAATGCCACTCCCAAAGGCATCCCTTTGGGAGTGGCAAAAATATTTCCAGCGCATCTTTTATTGAAATCGCCCTTAATCACCTTAAAGTTTTATAAATTTCAATACTACATTTGGATTAATAGAAATTTTATGTGTTATTTTGCCACAAATTTAAACCTCGAAAATTTGATTTTTAACGCACATCACTATTTTTTGCATAAAAGTCAAGTATAAATACGGAAAGCTAAGTATGGCAAAAAATTTAGTAATTGTAGAGTCTCCTGCAAAAGCAAAGACAATAGAAAAAATCCTCGGAAAAGACTTTTTGGTTAAATCAAGCTTTGGACACATTGCAGATTTGGCCAAAAAAGATTTTGGGATTGATATAGAAAATGGATTTAAACCTACTTACGAAATCTCTGCGGACAAGAAAAAAGTGGTGGCCGATCTTAAGAAAGAAGCAAAAATAGCTGAAACTGTATGGCTAGCAGCTGATGAGGACCGTGAAGGAGAAGCTATTGCCTGGCATTTATTTAACCAGCTAGGACTTAAAAAGGAAAAGACCAAACGCATTGTTTTTCACGAAATTACAAAAACAGCAATATTAAAGGCTATTGAAAATCCGCGCGAAATTGACATTAATTTAGTGAATGCTCAACAAGCTCGAAGAGTATTGGATCGCTTAGTAGGTTTTGAAGTCTCACCAGTTTTATGGCGCAAAGTAAAGCCATCCTTATCAGCTGGACGTGTGCAGTCTGTTGCCGTTCGTCTAATCGTTGATAAAGAAGATGAAGTCAAAAATTTTGTTATTACATCTTCCTATCGCCTTACGGCAAAATTTTATTCTACAGATACTAAAAAAGAACTACTCGAAGCAGAGCTCCCAAAAAGGTTTGCTACAAAAGATGATGCTACTAGTTTTTTAAGCGATTGTCTTAATTCATCTTTTGCGGTTAAAGACATTGTAAAGAAACCTGGGAAAAGAACTCCTGCCGCTCCTTTCACTACTTCTACTTTGCAGCAAGAGGCAAGTCGAAAGATGGGTTATTCTGTAAGCAAAACAATGGTTGTCGCTCAGCAATTGTACGAATCAGGGAAAATTACTTATATGCGTACTGATTCGGTAAATCTTTCAGGACAAGCTATTGGACAAGCCAAGGCTATGATAAGTAATACTTTCGGCGAAGAATACTCTAAAATACGTAAATATAAAACCAAAAGTAAAAGCGCACAGGAGGCTCACGAAGCCATCCGACCAACAGATTTAACTCGTAACAAAATTAGTGGCGATAGTGCTCAACAAAGGCTCTACGACCTTATTTGGAAAAGAACGATCGCAAGTCAAATGGCTGATGCAATCATCGAAAAAACAAATATTGAAATAGAAATATCAGGAAATAAAGAGATTTTATCCGCCAAAGGCGAAGTGATTATATTCGATGGTTTTCTAAAAGTTTATATGGAATCTGCTGACGATGAAAACGGAAATTCTGAAGAAACTAAAGGGATGCTACCCGTGGTAAATAAAGGTCAGAAACTTACTTTATTTGAAATGACAGCTACCGAGCGTTTCACTCAACCACCAGCAAGATATACCGAAGCCAGCCTTGTTAAGAATCTTGAAGAATTAGGCATTGGCCGTCCTTCTACATTTGCCCCTACCATCTCAACCATCCAAAAACGCCAGTATATTGAAAAAGGCGAAGATGAAGGTCATACGCGTAAATATCAATTAGTTTGTTTAAAAGAAGGGAAACTAAAAGAACGTATCGATAAAGAAAAAACAGGAAGCAATAAAGGGAAATTAATTCCAACTGATATCGGAGTTTTGGTAAATAAATTTTTGGTAAACAACTTTGTCAACATTATCGATTTTCAATTTACTGCAAAAGCAGAAATAGAATTTGACGCCATTGCAGCAGGTAAAAAAGAGTGGAATGAAATGATTGGTACTTTTTACCATCCTTTTAAAAAACGTGTTGTTAATGCAATGGAAAATGCCGAGCGCGAAAAGGGAGAACGATTGGTGGGCAAAGATCCTAAATCAGGTAAGAATTTGTATGTAAAAATTGGCCGTTATGGCGCAATGGCACAAATCGGCGAGAGCGAAGACGAAGAAAAACCGCGTTTTGCAAGCCTTAAAAAAGGGCAGTCAATTGAAGATATAAGTTTTGAAGATGCCATTCGACTCTTTGATTTTCCTCGCTCAGTAGGCATATATGAAGATTTGGAAATGACTGTTGCTATAGGTCGTTTTGGTCCTTATGTCAAGCATAATGGCTTATTTGTTTCGCTTGATAAAACTGATGATCCTGCAAGTATTGATGAAGTTCGTTGTGTAGAACTTATTGAAGCTAAGCGACAGAAAGATCGCGAACGTTTTATTAAGACTTTTGATGAAGACACTGAAATTCAATTACTTAATGGACGATGGGGGCCATATATCTCTTATAATAAGACAAATTATAAAATCCCCAAAACTAAAGAAGCGACAGAGCTTAGTTATGAAGAAGCTGTAAAGTTGATTAAGAGTCAGAAAGGTAGTGGAAAAAAAACAACTGCTAAAAAGGCTCCAGCAAAAAAAGCAGTAAAAAAAACAGCGCCTAAAAGCGCAGTTAAGAAAAAGGCCGTTAAAAGAACAGCCAAAAAGAAATAAACATCAGCATTATTATTAATAAGAATTGACCCGAGGCAAAACCTTTTTCTAAAATTCGGGTATAAATAAGCAAAATTTTCATAATGGATATTTCGCACTACTTTGAGCCTATAAATACTGAATATTTCTTTTTTCAACAATATGAAGCAACAAAACGATTTGGGAATATAATTCAACGCTTTGATGAGCAGGAAGTTTTCCCTGATTTAGCTAAGGCTAAAATTGCATTAGTTGGTGTTGGAGAAGAAAGAAATGCCGTAAATAACGAGGGTTGCGGAAATGGAATGGATAGTATTCGTAACTATTTCTATAACCTTTTTGCAGGAAATTATAATGCTGAAGTTGTTGATTTAGGGAATATTAGAATTGGACACGATACAAAGGATACTTACTACGCGCTATCCACAGTTACGGCCTATCTTCTCGAAAATAATATTGTACCAATAATCATTGGAGGAAGTCAGGATTTAACTCTTGCCAATTATCAAGCCTACGAAAATTTAGGTCAAATTATCAATATAGTTGCGATTGATAATCAATTCGATTTGGGTGAAAATGATCACGATCTAAATTCCAAATCATATCTATCTAGAATTATCCTCCATCAACCTAACTATTTATTTAATTACACCAATTTGGGTTTCCAAACATATTTTGTAAACCCAAATGCAGTTAAATTGATGAAAAATCTGTTTTTCGATACTTATAGATTAGGAAATGTGCGTGCAAAGATGGAAGAAGTTGAGCCAATGGTACGTAATGCTGATATGATAAGTATTGATATTTCTGCTGTCCGTCAATCCGACGCGCCTGGCAATGCCAATGCTTCTCCCAACGGTTTTAGTGGTGAAGAATTGTGTCAAATTACTCGTTATGCTGGACTTAGTGAAAAACTCAGTTCCATAGGTTTTTATGAATACAATCCGGAATTTGATAAAAACGGACAAACAGCTCACTTGATTGCTCAAATGATTTGGTATTTTATTGATGGTTACTATTCTAGATTAAACGATTTCCCAGTCGATAAAAACAGTAAAGAGTATAAAAAGTTTATGGTTAAGCTGAGTGATCGTGAAGATGGACTTGTATTCTTCAAAAGCAAAAAAAGTGATCGTTGGTGGATGGAAGTTGATTGTGCTTCCACCATAAAGGCAAAATACGAACGTCATTACCTAGTTCCCTGCTCGCAATCCGATTATGAATATGCCCTCGAAGATGATATTCCTGATCGTTGGTGGCAAGCCTATCAAAAATTGATGTAATTCTTTCTATTTTCTTTACCAAGAAATCGATTACTTTCGTTGATTATTAATTCAATGTTTGAAGTTTTTATAGAATATTGATTTTTTCTTTGATAATCAGTGTGATAAAATACTGAATATCAATAAGAAAAATTTAACGCAAAGAACGCTAAGGAAATGCGCTAAGATCGCAAAGCACTAAATATCAATATTAACCTATGTGTTATTCTTTACGATCTTTGCATTTGTAACAATAATAATTTAGTTATTTGCTGCAAATATTCTTTATAATAGAGTGATTATTTACAGAAATTTTATATTGATTTTTATTTGCAAAACTTATGAATTCGATAAAAAAAGTTGCAATACAAGGCGTTAGCGGAGCTTTCCACGAAATTGCTAGCCGTAAATATTTTAAAAATCATCAACTCGAAATTATTCAATGTTTGACCTTTAACGATTTGTTCGATGCTCTTCTTTTTGAGAAGGCAGAGTATGGTGTTATCGCCATTGAAAACTCACTTGTTGGAAGTATTATTCCTAATTATGCACTTTTGCGAGAATCAAAACTAAAGGTGCTTGGCGAAGTTTTTTTGAGAATTGAACAGCATTTAATGGTTTACAAAGGTGAAAAATTAGAAGATATTAAAGAAATTTATTCTCACCCAATGGCCATAGAACAATGTATCGAGTTTTTAAATCCTTTACGAAGGTCTGGTGTACGAATACTCAATTCAGAAGATACAGCATTAAGCGCCAAACGCATCGCTGATGATAGTTTGAAAGGCGTAGCGGCAATTGCAAGCGATTTAGCAGCTGAAAAGTATGGATTGGAAATTATAAACAAAAGCATCGAAACAAATAAGAAAAATTTTACGCGTTTTCTGGTAATTTCAAGCGAAAAGAATTATTTATTGCACAATAAAATAATAGAAAAAAATAAAGCATCTCTTTGTTTTCGATTGCCTGATGAAGAAGGTATTTTATCACAGGTTTTGTCGGTACTTGCTTTTTATAAAATAAATCTTTTAAAAATTCAATCTCTACCGGTTGTTGGTGTAGAATGGGAGTATTTATTTTATATTGATTTGATTTTTAGCGATTACGAAAAATACAATCAAGCCCTGAATGCAATTCGGCCATTAACCAAAAAACTTACTGTCTTAGGTGAATATCAAAAAGGTGAGCGTCCGAAAGAGAATAAAACTATCTAAATTCTATCATCCTTTTTTACATATCTAATTAAAATCAATATAAATTGCTGCATTTTCTTGCATTATGCACATATGTTCATTACCTTTGTTCGTCTATATTACTTTATGGATGCAAATTTAATATAAAACGGAGGTAATTATGCCAAGAGGTGACAGAACAGGCCCAAACGGAGCCGGTGCAATGAGTGGACGCAGAATGGGTTTTTGCGTTGGGAATAATGTTCCCGGATTTCAAAGTGATCAATCAAATTTTCGTGGAAGAGGAGGTTTTGGATTTCAGCACAGATTCGGAAGAGGATGGAATCAAGCTGGCGAAGGATATGGATTTCGCTATAGCAAAGGACTTTTCCCATCAGAACCTATTGATAAAAAATTGCTGCTGGAAGAGCAAATGGACAATTTGAAAAAACAGCTAAACGAACTAGAAACTCAACTTAAAAATTTAACATAAGGTGGGCTTATTTGGACAAGGAAAAGGATTAGGAAAAGGCGGTGGCCGAGGGCGAAATAAAGGCGGAGGTTTTGGCACCGGTGGATTTTGTGTCTGTGCAAAATGCGGCGAAAAAGTGGCTCATCAACAAGGAACTAAATGTACAGATTTAAAATGTCCATCTTGCGGCAATGTAATGGTTCGCGATGAATTATTACAGCAAAAACAAAATAAAAAAACGGAAGAATGAAGCTCCATCATCTGGCCTTGACTATTCAAAGCGCAAATGAAGTTAGCCTTTTTTATGAGCAATTACTTGATTTTAAACTAATTCGTGAGTTTAAATTAGAGTCTGATTTGGCTTATAAGATATTCAATATCAATAAGTCAGTACAGGTTTTCTATCTTGAAGGACACAATTTAGCTTTAGAATTATTTATCCATAAAACGCCAAAACAAGACAACTATAATCATTGGTGTTTAAGTTTCCCCGATCGAGAAGCTTTTATAAAAAAAGCACAAGAACAAAACGCAACTATTATACGAATTCCTAGAGGGACTCACGATATACTGTTTATAAAAGACGGAAGTGGGAATATTTTTGAAATAAAAGAAGAATAAAATAGCATCTATGAAGACTTACCTCGACTGTATTCCCTGCTTTATGCAACAAGCTCTGCGAGCAGGACGATTAGCCACAAATAATGAGGAGAAAATAAAACAGCTGCTTGACGATACAGGCGATTTGATAAAACATATTTCGATGGAAAAAACTCCAGCTGAAGTTGGAGAAGTAATCTATGCTAAAATAAGAGAAGTAACAGGCATTTACGATCCTTATAAAGACATAAAAACAAAGAGTATTGCCGAGGCTAAACTGATGATTCCAGAGCTAAAATCTATTCTAGACAAATCAGAAAATCGTTTAATCACATCAATTAGGATGGCAATTGCAGGAAATATTATCGATTTTGGAATGAGCAAAAAATTCAATCTCAAAGAAGATCTCAAACGCATTTTAACACAGGATTTTGCTTATTTTGATTTTAAAGCATTTGAGCAGCATTTGAAAAACGCAAAGACCATTTTGTATATCGCTGACAATGCAGGCGAATCTGTTTTCGATCGAATCCTTATCAAAGAAATGGGCAAAAAGACATATTATGCTGTTCGCGAAGTTCCTGTCATAAACGATGTGATAAGTGAAGATGCTATTGCAAGTGGTTTAGATGAAGTTTCAGAGATTGTTTCATCGGGAAGTCACGTACCTGGGACTATTCTCTCGACTTGCAGCGCCGAATTCAATCAACTTTTTAAAGATGCAGATTTGATAATCAGCAAAGGTCAGGGCAATTACGAAGGCTTGTCAGATGAAAAAAGATCAGTCTTTTTTATGCTTAAAGCAAAATGTCATGTTATTGCCAAAGATTTAGGAATAAAAGAAAATGATATAGTTTTGAAAGGAATAAATATTTAAATAACAGTGATTTTGAATTGAAACATAAGCTAAAAATTATAATCAGATGAAAAAAACTAAACTTGGAATTATTATTTGCGACCGCTACAAAACTTGCACAGGCGGAAAATGCTTTAGATCTTTACAAAGAAGAGAAGGCGCCTTTGATATTTATGCCAAAGACGAAGATGTTGAATTGGTTGGATATACAACCTGTGGAGGCTGTCCGGGCGGAAATATTGAATATGCACCCGAAGAAATGAAAAAGAATGGTGCCGAAGTTATTCATTTAGCTACAGGACTTCTTGTGGGTTTTCCTCCTTGCCCATATCTTGAGCATTTCAAGAAATTTATTCCGGAAAAATTTGGAATGAAAGTAGTAATTGGAACTCATCCTATTCCTGAAAAATACAAGACTACTCATGATGCCATAAATACCTGGAATACAATTGAATGGAATGAGAATCTTAAGCCAACATTTGCGGATGCAAAAATACGCTTGGATTATAACTAAGTCTTTCAAAAAAAGCTCTTTTTATCTTATTCTAAAACTTATGATCAATAACTTGCGTCAACCTTTCAGATATTTTTAAATATTCTGTAGCAAACTGTTTATCAGCCATATGTTTTTTCAATTCAGGCATCCACTTTTCTAGTTCATCAGGAAGTGTTGTAAGTGCTTGATTGTTCTTAAACTCTCGGTTTTGTAATTTCTCATCCTCAACTACTTGGATGTAATTATTCACCCAATTTTCAAATCGTGTCAATAATTGCACTTGCTCTGAATTAGCTAATTTTGTATTATCAAAACTTGGAGATGATGATATCAATTTAGCTGTTGATCCAGCAATTGCTGCTGCACCAAATGTCAGAACTGATTTCTTTAGAAAGTCGCGTCTATTTGTCTTCATTTGTTATTCTTTAAAACACAAAAATAACAATTATCTGGACGCTTTCTAAATAGTGTTTGATTTTTTAAAGGCGGAAATGATTTTTTCTACTTCTTCCAGATTATTAGTTTCCATAAGTTTAGCACGTAAAGTAGCAGCGCTTTCAAACCCATTAATATATATTTTAAAGAAGCGTTTCAATACCTGGAAATTCCTTTCTCTCCCCCAAGATTCAACATATAATCGACTATGTTTAAGCAATATATCAAGTTTATCATTTATGCCGGGATTAAAATTGGGATTAAAAAACCAGGGATTTTGAAATATTCCACGCCCTATCATAAAACCATCAGTAGGAAATCTAGCGTGCATTTCTTCAGCATCCTTTATCGAAAAAATATCGCCATTACCAATAATTGGAATATGAGGCTTAAGAGCATTTCGCACTTCCAGCGCCTTTCCCATTTCCTCCCATTCAGCTGGAAAGTCAGTCTGCATTTTTTGAGTGCGAGTATGCAGAATTATTGCGGAAGGATCTTGTGACAATAAAAAACTAATCCACTCTTCAGTAATGTGATGACCAAAACCTGTGCGGGTTTTTACGCTTACTGGTAATTTGGTCGCTTCCTTTGTTGCCTGAATAATTTCCCCGGCTAAATCTGGAAATTTAATCAATGCCGAACACGACCCTTGTTTAACCACTTTCTTAACCGGACAACCCATATTGATATCAATTCCATCAAAATCATAATTTTCATCAATAAACTTGGTAGCCTCGTAAAATTTCTCAGGTTTGTTTCCCCAAATCTGCGCAACCAAATTTACATTTTTTTCTTTAAGCAATAATTTTTCAGAAGGATTTACTTGCAATCTGCTTTTCACTTTATCCCTTCCAATTGGATGACATAAACCGTCGGTATTTGTAAATTCGGTATATAGCACTTGTAAAAAATCTGGATGACTAAGTCGTAAAACTATCTCACGGAAAGCTGTATCAGTTACATCTTCCATAGGAGCTAACAAAAAGCTAGGATTTTTAATGTCGTTCCAGAAATTTGGCATTACGTATTTTTTAGGCTGCAAAATTAAGGTTTTATTTTTTGTGTTTTACCCTAAACTGAATTACCAACCCTGTATATAATCCCTTTAGGGATTTAATCTTTCTAGAAAATAATTCACGATCAAATTAATGTCCCTTTGGGAACATCATATTATTATTCAATTCGTTATAATAGATATATTTTTAATTATAACGTACCTAAAGACACTGAATTCATGTCCTTTATTCATTTTCTATAAACATCTCGTGCCTAAAGGCACAAATAAATTGTATTTAACAAGAATTGAGATAAGCAATGAAAATTATTCTTTGGTGATATTTTACTTTCAGTGAGGGCTTCGCCGTTGTGTTTTGTGCCGTAGGCATCCCCTCGGGAGTGGCATATTTTATTACTTTAATTGGATAAAAATCCTAAATTATTAGCGTGCCAAATAACGAATTAACAACGGTTTTTTATTTAAAAACTCCTTATCGCGCATTTTTTATCTTCCTATCTTTGCCAAAAAAATATGTTTCACTCAAGAAAATTCTATTATACGATTTTTGTTATAGGAGCTCTCTATGTTTTACTTATACAGCAATTTTTCCAAAACGAAGCTAGATACTTACTAAAATCGCCTACCTATACAAATGAAACAACTTATAATTTCGATGTGGATTTTCAGGAACTTAATTTATCGGTCAATAAAGAACTAAATCTTAACGGAATTTGGTTTAATCATGAGACTAAAAAAGCCATAGTACTTCTTTTCCCGGATTTAGATTTGGATATCAGGCAAATAGAGATCAGCAAAAACCACTATTATAAGCACGGTTTTGATGTTTTAATATCTGCTTATCGTGGAACAGCAAAAAGCACTGGCCTGCTTAAAAACGAAGATGATCTTTTTTCTGATGCTAAACATTGGTATCATTTTGCTAAATCGCAATTCCCTGAAAAAGAAATTGTTATTGCAGGCCAAGGATTTGGAGCTTCAATAGCGGCAGAGCTTGCAGGCAACAATCAAGCAAAAATATTAATCCTGAAAAATCCTGCTTTTTCATTCAGCGACTATCAATCGAAAACACGATTTTGGTGGTTGCCATACTCCTACTTCACTTCATTTTCGTTAAATACCTGGGAATATATTCGTAAAACAACCAGTAAAATTATTCTGATTCAGGATGAAACAAAAAAAGGACAAAAAAACTCTTTGACAAATTATATTAAATCTTCGGATAAGTCATATTGGTTGAACGAATCTGATGATAATCACTTCAGTTTTCAAACGGAAAACGCTTTGTTTTTTGATATGGTTTTGGATTCTTTATTTCAAAATAACAATGCAACTGAAATCTGATTTTGAAAATAAAATAAAGCCATTAACTTTGGGTTGCTAATAATTATTTGAAATGAAAATGAAAAAACTGGCCTTACACTGGCAAATTTTAATTGCGTTAGTAGCGGCCGTAATATTTGGATATTATTTACCTCAGTGGATAAATTATGTTTCCTGGATGGGAGTTCTTTTTTTACGGGCATTGAAAATGGTTATCATTCCCTTGATTTTTAGTTCAATAATCAGCGGTGTAACAAGTATGGGAGATGGAAAGAATCTTGGCCGTTTGGGATTAAAAACAATGACCTATTATTTGAGTACCAGTTTCATTGCAATTTTAACCGGCTTAGTAATTGTAAATCTCATAAAACCGGGGGTCGGTGTAGATATGGGTTTTTCCGAATCTGTTGAAGGACTAACAGCAGAAGCAGGTTCAATAGAAGATATTCTGTATCAGATTGTTCCGGAAAATATTGTTGATGCAATGGCAGATGGAATAATTTTATCGGTAATTTTTTTCGCTATTATTTTCGGATATTTTATAACTGCAGTTGAGCGTAAATACAAAGAAACCTTAACAACATTTTTTGATGCAATATTTAAAGTAATGATGAAAATTACTCTTTTCATTATAAAATTTACTCCCCTTGGTATTTTCGGAATTGTTTCTAAAGAAGTAGCACGAAATGCAGACCAATTAGGCAATATTGCTGGAAGTTTGGCAATTTACAGCGCCTGTGTAGTTGCAGGATTGCTTATTCATGCCTTTATTTTTCTACCATTAATTGTACGGTTTATTGGAAAAGCAAAACCTTTTAGCCATTTCAGAAATATGGTAACGCCACTTATAACAGCTTTTTCAACATCATCATCGAGTGCCACTTTACCCTTAACTATGGATGCCTTAGAGCACAAAAGTGGTGTTTCTAATAAAGTTACCAGTTTTACTTTACCACTTGGTGCCACCATAAATATGGATGGGACAGCACTTTACGAATGTGTAGCAGCCATGTTTATTGCACAGGTCTACGGTGTTGATTTATCGTTTTTACAACAGGCAATAGCAGTAGCGACAGCATTACTTGCTTCCATTGGCGCTGCAGGAATCCCTATGGCCGGATTGGTAATGATTACCGTAGTACTAACTGCGGTTGGATTACCTTTGGAAGGAATTGGGCTTATTTTAGCAGTTGATAGAATTCTGGATATGTTGCGCACTTCAGTTAATGTTTGGAGCGACAGCTGCGGAGCAGTTACTATAGCTCGTTCGGAAAAAGAAACTACAAATGTTGCGCTATAATTATTCCACATAGCGAAAGCTTCACTCTAAGAAAACCTTCGCTGGAAAAGCGCACAGTTTTAATCGTAATTGATCACAGTCACACGAATTCCAGTTAATTTATACCGATTAGTCAACTAAATTCCGCATATTTTCACTTCATTCAATTTGCAGTTTTGTTGATCTATCGGCATTAATCCCTAAAATTCGGGATAAATTCAAAATTTGCTATACGGCATTTTGAACTACAATTGGTATTAGATGCTTTTGCCTTGCAAGAAATTAAAGTGGCTAAATATTATTTTGATGTGCTGAAGAACATGCGTGCTATTTTATCTTTAGTAAAACAGGACAAGACACTTGACTTCAAAAGTTAGTGTTTTTTATTGAGCAAGACCGAAATACATGTATTGAGCAAGGCCGAAATAAGGTTTGTTAGAGAGGCGGTCATTTTTTCTACTAAGGTTCAAATTTTTGAAAAAAATAAGGTTTTATTAATATTTCATAAACTCATACATTATCGACTTGGGTTAAATTTAAAAACCTTATATTCAGTTCTTTAACCTTAGTAGTGAGGTCAGTTAATACAAGACCTAAAACCTTATTTCGGCCTTGCTCAATACAAGTATTACCTTATTTTTTTTATATTTTGTTGATAATGCTGAATGAACAAATCGTACTCTTCTGCAAAACTCATTTTTTTATGATGTTCAGGCTGACCGAGTATATATTTGCATCCCGCACGTGCGGGATCTGCATCCGATTTCGAAACAGAAAATGCTGACGAAAAAGGTTGCCATGCAAAATTATTTCTGGAAAGCTTATTTCGACCTTGCTCAATATAAATATTAGCATTGATAAAACGTTTGGAACTTTCAGCAATAATATTAGCTAATTCTATTTCTGAAATATCAGGGGAACGAGATACAAGAAAATGCATATGTTCGGGATTGGCATAGATAGCATATAACTTCGATGAATTGTTGTTTACTATTCCTGTAATATATTTTTCAAGAATTCTATTCTTTTCAGTTATAATAGGTCTTCGAAGCAATGTTGTGAAAACAAAATGGGTATAAAGGTTATTATATTCGATTTTCATACGTAAATGTAACAAATTAATTTATATTTAATTCTAACACATCAAAATAATATTTAGCCATTAAAGTGAAATTTTGATTATTAAATAAAGATATTATCTTTGACCCGCCAATAATTAACTACAATGATAAAGAAGAAAAAACTAGCCTTACACTGGAAAATTTTAATCGGAATGCTCCTCGGTATTTCCTATGGTTTAGTTGCCGTAAACTTTGATATGGAGACATTTACGAGCGATTGGATAAAGCCTCTTGGAACGATATTTATAAACTTACTTAAGTTGATTGCCGTTCCTTTAATATTATTTTCACTGGTAAGTGGAATTGCCAACTTGAAAGACATTTCAAAGCTTTCACGTATGGGTTTAAAAACTGTTGGCATATATCTCTTAACTACTTTTATTGCAGTGAGTTTAGGTTTATTCTTAGTAAATATCATCGACCCCGGGGCATCATTTCCACAGGAGGATCAACATAAATTTGAAGAGCGATATGGATCTGAAGTGAGTAAAAAGCAACAGGATGCTTCTGAGGTTCGGGGTGAATCGCCTTTACAGTCTTTGGTCGATATGGTTCCGAGTAATTTGGTAAGTGCTATGGCGGAAAACTCTCGCATGCTTCAGGTTATATTTTTTGCAATCTTTTTTGGTATTTCCATCATACTATTGCCTGAAAAAACCACCGAACCGGTAACACGATTCTTTGTAGGTATGAATTCAGTTATTTTAAAAATGATTGACTTAATCATGGAGGTTGCTCCTATTGGCGTATTTGCCCTACTAGGTTCCATTATTGTTGAACTGAAGGGCGATTCTGCATTGTTTACTTCTTTAGCACTCTACGGTTTTACAGTAATATTGGGTTTGCTGTTGATGATTTTTGTTGTGTATCCTATTTTCCTGAAAATTTTTACTAAAATAAAATACCAAGATTTTTATAAGGGAATGGCTCCAGCTCAATTATTAGCTTTGTCAACAAGCTCTAGTGCTGCCACATTACCTGTGACTATGGAATGCTGCGAAAAAAACTTAAAAGTTTCGAGAGAAGTAACAAGCTTCGTTTTGCCAATCGGGGCTACCATAAATATGGATGGAACTAGTCTGTATCAGGCAGTTGCAGCTGTATTTATAGCTTCTGCTTTTGGAATGGATTTAAATCTTGGTCAGCAATTAACCATTGTACTTACTGCTACACTTGCATCTATTGGTTCTGCAGCTGTACCAGGTGCAGGAATCGTAATGTTGGTAATTGTTTTAACAGCTATTGGAGTTCCTACAGAAGGAATTGCATTGATATTTGCTGTCGACCGGCCTTTGGATATGATTCGCACTGTGGTAAATATTACCGGAGATTCAACTATTGCAGCAATTATTCATCGTTCTGAAGTAAGAAACGGGAATATAATTTAATAAGGAACATCCGCATCATCATCGTTCATCCTGGATTGTCTGGTCATAGTCACCTGCGACTGCTCCCCGTCAAAATCAGACGATGGGGATAAACTAGAGAGTGGTCCACCCGACAAGTCAAAGGGAACATCATCCACAAATTTTGTAAACTGACCTATAAATCGCAAGTTGACTGAGCCAAGTGCACCATTACGGTGTTTGGCAATAATGATTTCTCCTTTACCTGTCATATCGCCACCTTGTTCATCTTCAGTAATATCGTAATATTCAGGACGATAAATAAAAATTACCATATCGGCATCTTGCTCAATCGCTCCTGATTCACGTAAATCGGATAACTGTGGTTTTTTTGAACCTCCTCGAGTTTCAACAGATCGGTTAAGTTGTGAAAGGACTAAAACAGGCACATTCAACTCTTTGGCTAATGCTTTCAAAGAACGCGAAATGGTACTGATTTCCTGTTCTCGATTACCGAAACCATCGCCGGCACGCATCAACTGAATATAATCTACAACAATAAGCTCAATATTATGCTGCTCTTTCAATCGACGACATTTCGCACGCAATTCAAAAACTGAAAGTGCCGGAGTATCATCAATATATATTGGTGCCTCAATTAAATCTTTTACTCTGGTGTTTAGCTGTTCCCATTCATGTTCGGCCAATTCACCTCTTTTCAATTTATTTGAAGTAATCTCAGATTCAGAAGATATAAGTCGTGTAGTTAACTGCACTGCCGACATCTCCAATGAAAACACCGCTACTGCTTTTTTCGACATTGCTGCATTACGCGCCATAGAAAGAGCAAAAGCTGTTTTTCCCATACCTGGCCGAGCTGCAATTACCACTAAATCAGATTTTTGCCATCCTGCAGTAAGACGATCTAAATCAGTAAATCCGGAAGGAATTCCACGTAAACTACCTTCTGAATTTTTGGCAGCTTCAATTTCTGCAATAGATTCCCGAACCAGACTTTGCATATCATAAGATTCTCTTCGGAAATTGTTTTCACTAATATCAAACAACTGTTGCTCCGCCTGATCGAGCAATTCAAAAACATCTGTACTATCTTCAAAAGCATCTTTAATGGTATCCGACGAAACTCTTATCAACTCACGTTGTACATATTTTTGTAATAAAATACGAGCATGAAACTCAATATTTGCTGAAGAAGCAACTCTATTAGTTAATTGTGTAATATAATAAGCACCTCCAACTTCATCAAGATCGCCTTCAGACTTTAGCTTATTAGATACAGTAAGAATATCAATAGGCTCTGTGCTTGCAAACAAATTCTGTATTGCTTTAAATATTTTTTGGTGTGCTTGTTTATAGAAAACTTCGGGTTGCAAAATATCAATAACGGCGGTAAGTGCATTTTTTTCCAACATCAAAGCACCTAACACGGCTTCTTCAAAATCTAAAGCTTGCGGTGGTATTTTACCAGCTCCAACCATTAAATTTCCGGCCGAATTTCCAGCTTTTTTAACTGGTGTATTTTTCCCAAAGTTTTTTTGATCCATAGATGCAAAAATAATATTTAAAATTGGCCAATGCCTTTTAATGATTCAATTTAGTTTTCAACAATAATATTTGGTGTTTTAAAACCATGATAAGAAACAAAGAGTTTTCAAATAAAATAATGATTGTTAATGTTTTATACCGATTAGTCAACTAAATGCCGCATATTTTCACTTCGTTCAATTTGCAGTTTTGTTGATCTATCGGTATTGACTCCTTCAACAAGTTCAGGACAAGCTATTGTAAATTCAAAATTTGCTATGCGGCATTTTGAACTACAATTGGTATTATATCTGATTTGAAAGTCCAAAGGACTTAAATATGAATAACCATCGGTGAAACCGGTGGTTGTGATAAGTATGAACTTACAACCCTGAAAGGGTTGAACATTCTCATATTCAACCCTTTTCAGGGTTGTGTTTCTATTCATTACGTTTCCGTGGGTTGTACCGTTCGACTGAGCTCACGCCGAAGCCCACGGCTATTCATATTTTGCCACTTCGTGGCACTTTGATAATCATCTGTTTTCTCAATTGCATAAATACAGAAATATGTAATATTTAATAGCCTTTGGCATCTTAGGCCCATCAATGAATAAACATAATTTTCGTTACAATACTTTCCGAACCATCGATATTGGCAATAAAAACCAAATAAATACCTGTTTGCACTCGATCACCCTTCAAATTTTCTCCACTCCAAATAGCTTGACCTCCTTCTGATCGAATTTCGTTAACCAATCGTCCGCTGATATCAGTTATTTTTACAAAAGCATCACGAGTCAATCCTTTTATGGCAATTGGGCCAAAATAATCAGGTCGGACAGGATTGGGATAAGAATAAACATCAGAAAAAGCAGGTTCTTCACTTTTGCTAGCTGTGCCTCTATACACAATCAAACCCTGATCGGTTCCGATAAAAACTTCACCTTCATCTGTAATGCCTATCGAATTAATATTATTTGAATAGAGCGGACTATTTTCTGCCGTAAAATTCAGTAATTCTTCCTGACCATCAGCCGAAAGTAAGAATATGCCAGCTCTCTCTGTTCCAACCCATTTCCTGTTTGCCCCATCAACGGCAATTGCCTTTACTTTTTCGCTTTCGAGCAAATATTGAGCATAGCCATCGCGTTCCACAATTATTTTTTGCGCATCATAATCACCATCATAAAAAATATTTTCAGGTTGATAAATAACTCCAATACCTTCGTCTGTTCCTATCCAAATTTCGCCATCCAAATCATAAGCCAAAGAAAGCACAGATGTGCCAGGAATATTACCATTTCCTGAGGCTGAATTCAATCCTATAAGTTGCTGATTAGCAGGTTGATTATCATCAAAAACAAATAGCATATATGCTCCGCCACCACGTAATAAAATCCATAAATTATCACGTTTATCTGCAATCATATCTCGTATATCGTATGAACTCCAAGCACCAAATTCATAAGCTGTCCACTCTCCCGAAGGCGCACGTTTATGCAAAAGGGCATTAGAAATGGCTGAAGCCACCCAGAGATTGTTTTTAGAGTCATAAGCCACTCCGCCCAATCTCATAATATGACTATATGTAGAATTTGGAGTTAAACTGCTATTATACTGATTGTATGCATCAACAAAACCATTTTCATTAAAAGTAAATAATCCTTTTCCCCAAGTTCCAACAGCAAATTCATTTGAATTATTTGGGTTCACATCAACACACACAAAATCATAAACGGTATCTAAAGCAGAAGTATTGGATTTATAAAAATTAGTCCAAGAACCATCAGAATAAACAAAAACACCATCTTGCATAAATACATTACTGAAAGATTCGTCTCTGCCTCCTGAAGCAACTACAACTTTAGAACCTACAATCGACATGTCAAAAACTTTTGTTGTAAGCGGACCATTAAGAATATTGCTTTGAAAAGCATGCAAATCGGGCGAAATTACTAAGCCTTGTATTTGATCAGCAATATAATAATTTCCATCCGTGGATTTCAGAATAGCACTAGGCTGAGGACTAGTTTCAAAACTTTCGCCATAGGAATTCACGATTCTATTTAATGAAAAATCTGAATTAAAAATACCAATCGCATGTGTGAAAGAAATAAGAAGTTGATCGTTGCTTACGTTTAGGTTTGAAGTTTTATAATTAATGTTTGAGATTACTTCAATCCAAGTATACCCAGTTAATGCAAATAGCTGATCTGCAGGAACATTGGTAAGGCGATTTACAATTAGGTAATCTTGAAAAGTTACAATATGATTATATGGATCATTAGGAAAAGGCAGATGGTTAAGTTTTACCCAGTTATTGTAATTTGCCAGATTTGGGTTGTTTATATTCGCCCTATAAATTCCATTTTCTGTTGCTGCAAAAAATTCATCACCTAAAACGTCCAAATCGAATACTTCCACATTTTTGCCGTTATCTCCGATATAATATGTGTCTTTTATTTCTTCTCTTTCTATATCAACAACAACAATTCCAAATCCGCATGACAAATAAGCAAACTGATCGATAAAATAGATGTCATTAATATTTTTATTTCCAAGTATAGTTTTGCGTTTTATATCAGATAAATTTACCACTTTACCATCTTTAATCAAATCGATATTAGCATTTGAATAGGTTACCAATAAAGTATTGTAATCTTCATTATAGCTTAATATACTTACGCCAAAATCGCTTAGTCCATTCACTTTAGAAATACGATTAAGTACTGCTTCTTTTTTATTATAGCTTAACAGGCTGTATGGAGTGGCTGCATAAACAAAATCATTCGATTCCGTAATAGCAATAAGCTGATTATAAGGTAATTCATCGCGCCATTGCCCAATGGAATTTTCCTGCACTTCGAGTAAAACAGTCTGAAAAAGAAAGAAAATAATTAAGTGTAAATATTTCATTCTATATCCAAGATAACGTATAATGAATGAATTTCGTATTGATAATTATGCTTTTGCGAGATAAGAAAGAACATTCTCTTCTACTCTCTGCAAAATATTTGACGCATCTACTTTTATAAATTTTTCTCCCGTAATTTGTTCATAGAGTTCAATATAACGATCTGAAACAGACCTTATAAATTCATCTGTCATTTCAGGTAGCACATCGCTTACACGACCCTGAAAATTATTTTCCATTAACCATTCACGAACAAATTCCTTGGAAAGTTGCTTTTGAGATTCATTATTAGCAAAACGTTCTTCGTATCCATCTTTATAAAAATATCGCGAAGAATCAGGTGTATGGATTTCGTCAATCAAATAAATTTTCCCGTCTTTTTTTCCGAATTCATATTTTGTATCCACCAAAATCAATCCTCTTTCATCAGCAATTCTGCTTCCTCTTTCAAAAAGCTCCATACTGTATTTTTCGAGCATAGCATAATCTTCGGGTGAAACTAATCCTCCGCGCAAAATGCGTAATTTTGAAATGTCTTCATCGTGGGCACCTTGTTCAGCTTTTGTGGTAGGAGTAATTATAGGCATAGTAAAACGCTCATGTTCGCGCATACCATCAGGAATTGGAACACCACAAATTTCGCGAGCGCCACTTTTATATGTACGCCAAGAGGATCCTGTTAAATATCCACGAACAATCATTTCAATAGGAAATGGTTGGCAATTAATCCCAACAGTTACCATTGGATCAGGAGTGGCAATTTTCCAATTCGGAACAATATCTGATGTTGCGTCCAAAAACTTGGCAGCTATCTGATTTAGGACTTGCCCTTTATAAGGAATTCCTTTTGGTAAAACTACATCAAAAGCTGAAATGCGATCGCTGACCAACATTACCAAAAGTTCATCGTGAATAGTATAAACATCGCGAACTTTGCCTTTATATACATTGGTTAATTCTGGTAAATTAAAATCTGATTTAACAATGGTGTTCATTTGTAATGATTTATGAGCAATTATTTATAATGTAAAGATAGACAATATTAATTATCCGTTTTATAGGCTTCTATTATTTTTCTAACTAGGGGATGGCGGACAATATCTTTTTCGTCCAAATAAATTATTTCAATGCCTGGAATATTTTTTAGGATTGTAGTTGCCTGAACCAGGCCTGACTGCTGTTTTTTAGGTAAATCTATTTGAGTAATATCGCCTGTAACTATAAATTTGGCCGTTATACCCATTCTTGTTAAAAACATTTTCAGTTGATTTGGAGTAGCATTTTGAGCTTCATCGAGTATCGCAAAAACATGATCCAATGTGCGCCCACGCATATATGCCAATGGAGCAATCTCGATAGTTCCATCTTCTAAGTATTTTTCAAGTTTCGCAACAGGAAGCATATCACGTAATGCATCGTATAGTGGCATCATATATGGGTCTAGTTTCTCTTTCATATCTCCAGGCAAGAATCCTAAACTTTCTCCAGCTTCAACAGCAGGGCGAGCTAAAATCACACGTTTTACTTCTTTATTTTTAAGAGCACGAACTGCAAGTGCAACAGCTGTATATGTTTTGCCCGTTCCGGCGGGACCTATAGCTAATGTCAAATCATTTTTGCTAACTGAAGCAACCATTTTTTGCTGATTTTCAGTTCGAGCTTTGATTTGAGCTCCATTTCGGCCATGAACTAAGATATCGTTTGGTAGAAATTTTTCTTTTGTTTTTGCATCTGTGCCAGCAATTTTCTCCAAGTCTGATTCGGAAAGCGTTTGATACTGTTCAATATGCATTAATACCTGATCGAAAAAGATTTCAAAACTTTTGAAAGCACTTTCAGCCCCAACGAGCTTAATCATTTCGCCACGAACAATTATTTTTAGTTGAGGAAATAAACGACGGATTATTTCCAGCTTAATTTCGTTGGCGCCAAATATTACCAACGGATCGTAGCCTTCAACCGAAAGCACTTTTTCTCCCATGGAAAGGTTTTTGTTTTATGATGCAAATTTCAGAAAAATAATGGCTTAATTGAAATTTAATTTGAGCTAAGTTAAAATAAGGTTAATTGAGATATTGTAATTTTTCCTGCTAATGTAAAAAAAATGAAAAAAGATAAGGTTTTGTAATATCATAACATCAAACATTATCGACCTGAATTACGTTTAAAAACCTTATATTCAGTTTTTTAACCTACTATATAACTAATTACAAAATGTTGATGTTCAGTAACTAAAAATTATTATTTTATTCTAGCCATGTCCCAAGCAGTCCTAAGGACAAAATAATATTTAACCCTGAATTCCTCTCCAAATCAAAAAATCAAAGAATGGAATTTTTGGTATCTTTGAAAACAAATTTTCGCAAATAAAACTTATGCAAATGCCAATTATAACTTTAACATCCGACTGGGGTTTGAAAGATCATTATCTGGCTTCAGTTAAAGGAGCTTTTTTAAGAAGTATACCTGATATTACAATTATAGATATCTCACATCAGATTCCTCCTTTCGATTTAAATCAAGCTTCCTTTATTTTAAAAAGCGCTTATAAAAATTTTCCTGAAGGTACTATCCATATAGTGGGTGTAAATACGGAAGCTTCAATAAATATGCCTCATGTTTTGATTAAGCATAAAGAGCATTATTTTATTGGTGCAGATAATGGTGTTTTTGCTTTGATGTTTGGCGAAAATCCCGATTTGATTATTGAACTCGACATTATTCAAACTTCCAATCGTTTTTCTTTTCCGACCAAAGATGTTTTCGTACAAGCAGCGATGCATGTGATTGAAGACAACGACATTAAACTTCTCGGTGAAAAAAGAGATTCTTTGACTAATAAAATGTCCTTTAAACCCGTTATAGAATCAAATCTAATAAAAGGAAAAGTAATTTATATTGACGGATACCAAAATGTAATTACAAATATCACCGAGAACTTGTTTAACGATGTTGTGAAAGGCAAACAATTTAAAATACTATTGCGTGCCGGGAATTACAAAATAACAAGCATCAGCCAATCGTATATGGATGTGAGCGAAGGTGAATTACTTGCCATTTTCGACTCGGAGAATCACCTTGAAATTGCCATAAACAAAGGCAAAGCAAGTAGTTTATTAGGCATGAGTATTGACGATGTAGTACGAATAGAAGTTGTTTCTTAAAGATAAAAAAAGACCTGTTTTCCTTCATGTTTACACTCTACAAAAAAGAAATAGCAGCCTTTTTAAATACTATGATTGCATATGTTGTAATCTTGGTATTTTTGCTCATTAACGGCTTGTTTCTTTGGGTTTTACCTACCGAATACAATATTCTCAATTTCGGCTATGCCAGTCTCGATTCGTTTTTCATGTTAGCACCTTTTGTGTTTTTGTTTTTGATTCCAGCTATTAGTATGCGTTTGTTTTCAGAAGAAAAAAAAACAGGAACCATCGAGCTGCTTTTTACTCGCCCATTAAACGATTGGCAAATAATTGGTGCTAAATATTTTGCCGGATTAAGTCTTGTTTTAATTGCTTTAATTCCAAGTCTGATATATGTTTTTACAGTTTATTGGTTAAGTTTTCCAACGGGGAATCTAGATTTAGGAGTTATTTGGGGCTCCTATATTGGACTATTGTTTTTGGCAGCTGCTTTTATGGCAATTGGATTATTTTCTTCGGCCATAACTGATAATCAAATTATTGCTTTTGTTATCAGCATCAGCCTTTCCGCTTTTGCTTATCTTGGTTTTGAGATTATTTATTCTCTCGATTTATTCGATAATTTCGATTTGTTTGTGCAATCACTTGGAATTCAGTCACATTATTCATCAATCCGTCGTGGAGTTATCGATTTGCGCGATGTTATTTATTTTATCAGTCTTTCCGGACTGTTTCTTTTACTTACTCACACCATCTTAAGTCGAAGAAAATGGTAAATAAAAGACAGATGCATAAGAGAAATAATCGACAAAAAAGTCTTGTCCGACTTGCAATTGGTGTTGTAGTTATTTTTCTGCTAAACATTTTAGTTTCAAAAATTTATTTACGAATTGATTTAACTGCTGAAAAAAGATATACGCTATCTGAGGCAACAATCCAAATGCTCAGACAATTAGACGATTATGCATATTTTAAGGTTTATTTGGAAGGCGATTTTCCTGCGGGATTTAAAAAGCTGCGAAATGAAACTCGCGATATGCTTGAAGAATTTAAAGCCTACAGTACATATATTGAATTTAAATTTATCAACCCTTCAAGCATAGCCGATAATGAAAAAAGGGAAATTTTGATTCAAGAGCTTGTGGAAAAAGGTTTGCAGCCAACTAATTTGCATGTTAATAAAAAAGACGGCAGCAGTAGAATGGTAATTTTTCCAAGTCTAATACTAAATTATAAAGGCTACGAAATACCTGTTGAATTATTAAAAACCCAAATGGGAGTCTCTCCTGAACGTGTGCTTAATAATTCGATTGAGGCTCTCGAATTTAATTTAGCATCAGCTTTGCTTGCATTGGTTGAAGACAAAAAACCAACGATAGCTTTTTTGACAGATCACGGCGAATTAAAAGGTGCATATATTGCCGATATTGTTCAATCTTTGAGTGAATTTTACAACTTAGGAAGTTTGCGTATAGATGGCAGAATGAGCAGTTTGTTTGAAATTGATTCTTCTTCCTCGAAAATTACGGAAAAACCGATAATAGATGCTTTAATTGTTGCGCAACCAATTAAGCCCTTCTCTGAAGCTGATAAATATGTGATTGATCAATACATAATGCATGGTGGAAAAGTTTTTTGGTTGATCGATCCTGTATCTGCAAATATGGATAGCTTGCGTTTGAGTAGTCAAACAGTGGCAATAAGAAATGAGCTCAATTTAGACGATCAATTATTTAAATACGGTATTCGGCTGAATGCTAATTTATTGCTTGATTTAAATGCTCGCTCTATTCCAATAGTAACTGGTATGATTGGAAATCAGCCACAGCAAGAGCTACTTCCTTGGTTGTATTTTCCTGTTTTAATGCCTCAATCACAGCATCCAATCGTCAGAAATTTAAATAATATCATGACAGAATTTTCGTCTACTCTTGATACTATTGCTACAGAAAATGTCAATAAAATCATTTTATTACAATCATCGCTTTATTCTCGACTGATTTCCACCCCAGCGATTATCGATTTAGCATTACTCGAAGAGCAGCCCGATGCAGTCTATTACCAAATGCCTCCACAGCCTGTTGTGGTTCTTTTAGATGGTCAATTTAATAGTCTTTTTGCTAATCGATTCCCTCCAGAGTTAAAAGACAATTTTATTCTTCCTCCCCAAAAAAATAAGAGCGTAAATACAAGTATGGTTGTAAGTGCTGATGGCGATCTGATCAAAAATCAATTGCATTATAATCAGCACTATCCTTTGCCTTTGGGCTTCGATCAGTTTACTCAGCAAACCTATGGTAATAAGGATTTTATAATCAACACGATGAATTACCTAAGTTTAGATAACGGGCTCATCGATATTCGATCAAGAGAAATAAAACTTAGGATGCTTGACAAAAATAAAGTAGAACAAAACATCATCTTTATTCAAGCTATGAATGTTTTTCTTCCATTGATTTTAATGGTTCTTTTGGGTCTTCTTCTATCCTATATTCGAAAAATAAATTATACGGTTAAATAGGCGCTTATACCGATTAGTCAACTAAATGCCGCATATTTTCACTTCGTTCAATTAGCGGTTTTGTTGATCTATCGGCATTAACCATTGTAAATTCAAAATTTGCTATGCGGCATTTTGAACTACAA
>JAQIBR010000234.1 GCA_027858955.1 Bacteroidales bacterium | reverse complement strand
TCGGCCGAAACATCAAGCAGTAATATCTTTCAGAATATATCAGAAAAATCAGTTAATTTTAATCCTAATATCGATGTTCGCGGAATGCGAGCAGACGAAGCTCTTATCCAAATCAACCGTTTTCTTGATGATGCAATCTTGTTTGGAGCACATCAGATACATATTCTGCACGGGAAAGGTACTGGAGCTTTACGACAAGTTATTCAGGAATATTTGAGGGCAAATAAAGATGTAGCTCGATATTATGATGAGCATATTGAAAGGGGAGGACACGGCATTACTGTTGTGGAAATGTAGGTTAATGTGCTGATTGATTAATTATATAGTGATACGATGAACTCAAAGTCATCGTATCACTAGCTACACCCCGTAATTTTTTAAATTTAGAATCTTTTTCCTTTTTTTAGATACACAAAATGGATTTACGGTTAAACAAAACGGATTAACTCTACCTCAAAGTCATTTTTCAGTTGAGAAAAGTCCCTAGACCTCAAACATGGACTATTGACACTCAGTGGGCTATCGCGCGTTTATAACGCGTGATATGTAATACCGTGGCAACATACGAGCAGATGTTTTCTTTTAAAACTGGTCGTGAAATGGGTTAACGGCACATGTTTCAAACGCGAGCGAGCGGAACAATCCAAACAAAGTCGGGAGTTAATACAAAATAGCTCTGCAGCAGAATCAGTTTCCTTTATTTCCTTTAAATCCTAAATGATATTAAATCTCGTAACACAATCTAGTATCATATTTCATTTATATAATTTACTTAGGTATTTTGTTACCGTGACACTTGATACTAATTCTCAATGCAAATAATTTAAAATTTAATTCTAGGATATATTCCATCATTTTGCTCTAACATGATCGTTTCATCAGGAAAAACTACAACTATTCGGTTTTGACTTAAAACATCCATTAAACGTTTAGCGAAAAGAGTAATTGATTCTTTTAACTCAGATTCTGAATATGGGAATTTAGGATATTGAATAAAATCAATCGTTACTGATGGTTCATTTTGACCAACCAAGACAATTATGCATTCAGTTAGCTTAACACTTAGTTTTATGTTCTTTGTATTTGCTATTTCCTTTTGTATCTCGCTAATTGCCTCAATAATAGAATCCACTGAAATTTGAATGTCTGTATATCCAGTGTTCCTTCCAATAGTTATACTAGCTTTCCATGTAGGCACAGAAATGGATTTTAATATATGCTTTTCACTCATAATAACTTTTCAATATTGATAATAAATAGCTAGCTGTTAACTGAAAAAATACCAACTTCATTTTACTTTTTTAAGCAATTCAACCATATCCGTATTCTCCCACAAAAATGCATCATTTTCTCTTCCAAAATGACCGTAAGCAGCAGTTTCTCTATAGATAGGCCGCTTGAGTTGTAACTTATTTATTATGCCCTCAGGGGTTAAATCTAGATGATTCTGAAATGTTTTAACAACAATGGATTCATCAATCCTTCCCGTTCCTTGAAAATCCAACATAAATGAAATTGGATCGTTTTGAGCAATGATATAAGCCAATTGCACAACACACCGTTCGGCAATGCCGGCAGCAACTATATTTTTTGCTATATACCTTGTCATATAAGCACCTGAACGATCTACTTTACTTGCATCCTTTCCTGAAAATGCTCCACCTCCATGAGGGCAACTTCCGCCATAAGTATCTACAATAATTTTTCTTCCTGTCAATCCCGTATCAGCTGCTGGACCTCCTTTAGTAAAACTCCCCGAAGGATTAATAATATACTTAATATTTTCTGATAGAAATTCTTTGGGTATTGAGGGTATTATTACATCATTTATAATTGCTCTTTCAATCAATCCTTGTGTCACTCGATACATACCTTCGGAATAATGTCCATGTGGTCTGTTTCCCGAAGGTTGAAAAGGGTTCTGACTTTTTAAAACCATAGGCATATGTTGGGTTGAAACAACAATTGCTTCTATCCCAATCGGGCGATTATCTTTATATCTCAATGTTACCTGTGATTTTGCATCGGGTAATAACCAAGGAATACTCCCCGATTTTCTAAGCTTACTCAATCTTAATAATATATCATGTGAAAGTTGCAAAGCCAAAGGCATATAAGTTGGGGATTCCTTGCAAGCATAACCAAACATTAGTCCCTGATCACCGGCTCCACCTTTTACAACTCCCGAATTAATCTCATCTGACTGCTCATGCAAATGAATATCTATGGTTAATTCATCTGTATCATAACCTGCATCTCCTATATCGTACCCTATTTCATTAATAACTTCTTTTACAATTTCGGGAATCTTATCTAAAATCTTGGCTTTAGAAAAAATTTCTCCGCCAATAATTATAGCCTTATGCGTTAAGAAAGTCTCACAGGCAACTTTAGAATCAGGATCAATTTTTAAATATGCATCCAAAATAGCATCCGAAATCTGATCAGCCATTTTATCGGGATGTCCCTCTGAAACTGACTCACTTGTAAATAAATATTCTGCGTTCATATCCTTTATTTTTTGCTTAATTGATCTACATAATTTTTAATTGCCGAATTTGTTTGCACAAACTTTCCGCTATTTTCCATTCCATACCAAGTTGCCTCCTTCGTTATTAGGTCTTGATTTGACATAAAATGACGTTGATAAACAGCTTCGCGCTCTATTGCATTGATTCCTAGCTTTTCAAGTTTTAGGATGAGTTTATTTGTTATCTCACGTATTGGTGCTGAGCCACTGTATCCAGGAAAACTCATTTTCCCAACTAAGAACAGCAAATCGTTATACCATACATAGTGCGATGGAAAACTGCTCCTTAATCCTATTCCATCTTTTTCTGCGAATATCGACTTTAGGATTTCATCTTCCGTAAGCTTATTATAGCCTTCTATTGCTACGCTTGCCTTCTCAATTGAAAAATCAACCTTTTTATTCATTTCAAGTTTAGCTTTATTTATTTGAAGTGAATAAAGATTTGAAAAACCAGGCACAGCTAAAATAACATATTTGTACCGGTCAATTGATAAATACTGTTCTTTTTCTTGTCTTTTTAGCGGATAAAACTGAATGTCGGAAACTGTATTCTGATGATTGACAAAAATAATTTCCACATCAAAACTATAATTTAGATAAATCGTATTGTCATCTTCTTTGTTGACTATTAAAATCATAGTTTGCAACAATTTAAGACGATGATTAAGAGTACGGAAAATTTGGTCTGCTGTAATAGCAGGTTCGCACCAAATCAGGAAGTTTTGATTTTTCGCATTAATGATTTCTACACTAATGCTTTCGTTAAAGGGAATTTTTAAACTTTGCATACAAAATAGTTTTTAAAATGATTAAACAATTTTGCATTATTCATTCAAATCGATGAAACGGGAATGGAGGTTTTTCCAATAATTTTGACTCACTGCCCGCATTGTTTGCCCACCGTGGTATTGGATACTCGGTTGGTGTCACTCTCGTGAACTCGTAATGCTGATACAAATATATGAAAATATATTTTACAAATTATTTATATTTATGTTTTTATGTACTTTTAACATTTAAACAGATGAAAGAGAAAACGGATAAATCAAGGGAAATACTCTCCCCAATTGACTTTGTAAATTATGTCTTGGAAGATAAGCTTCAATTTTTCATAGATGTGGATACCGCTATCTTATGTTTTGATTCGAACCTTTTCAATAACTATATAACTAAAACATTTAAAGGTAGAGAAATAAACAAATTATCTGGAAAAACAATCCTGTTCAAAAATCTTGTATTTGGAGGGAACTTTGGAATTGGAGCTCCGGCTGTCGGATCATTTATGGAAGAGTTAATCGCTTGTGGAATTAAAAAATTCATTTGTTTTGGATCTGCAGGTACTTTAGTTGAAAGAATATCAATTGGTGATGTAGTGATATGCTCTGAATCATTATCTGACGAGGGAACTTCGAAGCACTATTTCCCTGAAGCAACAAATACATTTCCAGCTCCAAATCTTACTGATTTCTTATTTGATAAACTTCAATCAGTAACCCAAATAAGTAAGGTGAAAAGTTGGACAACTGATGGTGTTTATAGAGAAACTCAGGCCAAATTAGATTACTTCTCGGAACTTGGTGCCGAAGTGGTTGAAATGGAAGCGTCGGCTTTAAATACAATAGCTAAATTCCGTGAAGTTGAAGTAGCTCACGTTTTTGTTATTAGTGATTCTTTGTTAGGGGGAAAGTGGCAGCCGCAATTTAAAAGCTTATCCTCCAAAAAGTTATATAAAGAAATTATTTCCATATTTATTAATCTTTCTTAATAATATTCATAATAGATTAAAAGTAGATTTTGAGACTGCTTTATAGCCATCCTAAAAGTTTAAACTAGAAATTTTAAAAAGGTTACTATAATATTATAAACAGTTAGCATCCAAATTAAATGCGAAATAATATCAAATGATTTATTCCTTTATAAAAACAAAATACGGATCCATAAATTGGTATTCCTGAATGCTATCAATTGAATTATTGACCTTAAATGATTCAAGATATATTGTTTTGGTAATGGGAAAAGAAATAGTAATTGCCCCACCCCATTCATAGATACCCTGCTTTGGACGATTGAAAAATGATGCTTCTAAAAACATTGGGACAACGCTATATATTCCGTTTTCTGTGGCTCTATTTCCACCAAAGATATTCGAAATAGGTTTCTTTATTGTTTCTGTATTTAATACTTCCTGCACAGCAAAAAACTTTCCAAATGTTTTCAATACATCAAAAGAAAAAGGAAAAGCACTGTTCAACAAAGCAATCAAAATCACATCTCGATCTGCTTTTTTTTTGATGGCATTTATGAACTCAGCTTTGTTTGCCAGAAGAAATTCATTTAGAGGATTCCTTGGAATTATTTTATTAACGATGCGCAATGCTTTTTTGAGTCTGTTTTCACCTTCAAATTCCATTCTCAGTTGCTCCAAAACATACTCATCACTGTAATTGCCGTTTAAATAGCTTTCCAATGCTGCATATAAAGTGTCTAATGGAATTCTTTGATTAATATCTATTGATTTATTTTTCATTAGTGATTTCTATAAAAGGAATTAATACTTCTAACAGATGGCTTCCACCATGTGTTACCAGAGAATCATCTTTAGCAAAACTTTGGTCATTCTTAAAATAAATTGCTTGTTCGTCCTGCACGACTGAGCCAGCTAAATCAGGATTGCTTTCCATAAACTCATCCGATAACCATTGATCGGAATATTCTAAATGTCTTTGACTCCGGCTACCTGATTTATTTGTACCCAATTTTTCTCTTCCTTTCAAACCACGCCATCCTCTAGCTTGGATATTACCATGATCGGTTGTCAGAAATAGCTTAAAGTTTTGGCTTAACAAAGTGTCAATCACAGTTACAATTTTACTCCTATCTATCCAGTTTTCTGTATTGGCAAGGAGGTCTTTATAGTCAGTTGAACCATGCATTTTCTTATCCAAATCACTATATACAATAGCGAATTTTGTTATTGACTCTATGTTGAGTAAATCAATTTTCTCATGTTCATATTTTAACTGATAATCGGCTAATCCTATACTTTTCCAATACTCCTTCCAAAGCTTAATCTCATTGCCGGGATTTTGAATGTAGTCATTTAGTGGAGCCTTTCCACGGAATATTGCTTGTCTAGATAATTGGGTAATTGATGGAATCCAAGAATAAATAATGTCTTCTTTCTTCTGACCAGCAATTTTACTTTTTAATAGTTCATATTGCCAATAAGCCATGCCGTCGACTACTATCAATGCAAGCTTTTCATTTTTATAATTACTATTTAGATAATCTAATATTTTTGAAACTATTTTCGGCTTTTTTATTGAACTTGAATTTTTAAGCTGAGAATATGTAAGCTTGATTTCTTCTTGAAAAACTAAATTGCATCGATTAATCTGTTCAAAAACTTCATCATAATATTTAGTTCCAATAGCTCTTAGCAGTGCACCTGAAAGCAATTGACAAATCTTACTCCAATCCTTCGTTAGTGATGACAATTCAATCGAAATTTCGTCTTTAAATTCATTTATATCGATGGCATTTGATTCTACCACTTCCCTCAACCTTGCCACCTCAGATTCCGATTCCTTTTTTGACAACGAATATATTTGCTTACTGGAATATAATTGTTCTAATAATGGCATATCAAGATTAATGACAGTCGGAATATCGTAACCATTTAAATATTCGCCTAAGAAGAATTCAATAGTAATCGAGTTATTTGAAATATCTTCTAAATAGATAGGTTTATCCTGACACAAGATTAATAATATGAGACCTTCCTCCAATAATTCATAATCAACTCTTTGCTTTATATTGGAACCAATAGACACTTTGAATCCATTGTGTTCAAGAACATCAATTACATCCGCACGAAATAAAAATTTATCGTTGTTCTCAACAAGAATCACCTGTTTTTGACGACTCTTTATATCATTGATTATATGTTTTAGCAATTCTTTAGCCATCAATTCGTATAGTTAATAGGTGTTTTGTTCCGGGAATAATTTTTTGATTTACATCAAACTCTTTAAGCCATTTTATTTGCTCGTCTTCTAACTTTTTTTGCTTCGACAAACGGATGTTTTCAATTCCTATTTTACTAATTCTTAATTTCTGAAATTCGTAAGATTTTAGACGATTTTCTTTCTTTACTTGCATCAATTTCATCACATCAGCTTCCAAATTTTGAAAGGTTGTGAAAAGTGATTCTCTTAGCACTGAATCAATTTTATTTGTTTCAAATTCTTTAAGTGTCGATTCCAATTTAAACATTTTCTCACCAGCAATTAGCCTATTCCATATGTCGTTAGCATAAGCATGATACTGTTTCCCATTATCTGCTATAAAAAAGCTCTGATAAGTGGTTTTTCTGTCAAAATGATTGTGTGCCGTAATCTGCCATAAACTCCATGTACCAGTTGTCTCATCATTCTTATTAGATTTTAACACTGGAATTCCATTGGAAGAATCAAACTCACCAACATCGCTAAGAATTCTATTAATCCAATCATGCTGTAATGTAATATGCTCAGCCCCGGGATTGTTTAATGAAACTTCCTTATCAAAAGTTATCTTTCTTCTTTGAACATTTATTTGGACATCGAGATAGCCGAAGATGCTTTTTACAATACTCCCTTCGTTCATCTTGGTGTACTCTACAATCAATTCTTCTAACCACTGTGGCAAAGGGCTATGTTTGATTTCGGAAGCTTTTTTATAATCTATCTCATCTTCTTTAACCTCTGGAAGTACGCCCTCAGTGCTTTGATAATCCTTTAATTTAGTTTTGATTTCATAAAGCCATTTTTCTCCGGCAAATTCAAACTTGGTTGGATCTAAAAGGCTTTGTAAATAGAGTGTGTTTACTTTTTTTATGTCGATGGCCGAATCCAATACATCGGATGTTTTATCAATACCTAATTGTTCTAAAATATTGGTCAATTTTTCTTCGATAACTTCATATACCCTCAAATCAACGCTGTTGTTGGGAAGCATATTAAAAGCTTTCACTTTATGTTTTTGGCCTATCCTATCTACCCTGCCAATTCTTTGCTCTATGGTCATTGGATTCCAAGGTAAATCATAATTAAAAACGATATGGCAGAACTGCATATTTAAAGATTCTCCGGCTGCATCGGTTCCTATTAACATTTGAGTGTTATTCTTGAAATTACTTAACGCAATTTTTCTTTCATCAAGATCCTGACCACCATTAATTATTGAACATCTATAACCTCTATTTGTGAAAAAATCTTTAAGCATTTTTTGAGTTGTACGAAACTCTGTAAAAATGATAATTTTCAAGTCTTTATCGTTGTAGGTCTGTTGCAATTCTTGGTATTTCTTCAATAGGGCATCTGCTTTAGCATCAATTTCAGTACGGATGCAATCCTTAGCTTGTTCTATTAAATCACTTAATATTTTTTCTTCATTTTCAATCCCTTCATCAAAATTTGCATGAACACCGCTGTAATCTACTTCTTCTTGTGTTGCATCTTCACTTTGGTCTAATTCTTCACCATAAGACTCTATATCATCATCACTTCCTTCTATTAAACGTTCAAACCTTCCTTGCATTGCAGATAGTATTGCAGCAGTAGAACTACTTACAAGCTTCTGAAAAAGAATCATAATCAGGCCTGTAGCATTGTTCTTTGATCTCTTTGCACTATTAAATCCTTTCTTTACATAATCAGTAACAGCGGTATATAATTCCGTTTGTTTCTGATGCTTATTAATATCGAGTATTACATCAAATCGAGCCGTTTCTCTTTCATTAAAAAGCTTTTTCCCTTCATAGTCAATAGCTAATCTTTTTTCTGTTCTAATAACATAGGGTTCCAATTCCTTTATTCCCGGTAATCCTTCTCCCGCAAAAGCTTCAGGGTCTAATAATTGAAGTATTCTTCTAAAATGGTCTGCCTTTCCTCTATGCGGTGTTGCCGTAAGCAATAAAACATTGGGCACTGAATTGCATAATGCCTGAGCCAAAATATATCTCGAAACGGTCTGATTTGCACCTCCCATTTTATGAGCCTCATCAATGACTATCATTTCAAAATTAGCTTCTAAAACCGCCTCTATTCGGTATTTGTTGTATTCATCTATTCTTTCCTTTGACCAACCTTGACGCGATTCTATCGGTTTTAAGGCATCTGTGGATACAATTATTTGGTTATGTTGTTGCCAGAAATTAAACTCTTGGTCAGCATTTATATTTGAGAAAGTTCGAGCTAAAGAGGATATCATTTCTGAATCGTACAAATGAAAGACCTCATTAAAATGCTCTTTTAACTCGCTTTGCCATTGCATCATGGCAGACTTAGGAACAATGATTAATGTCCGTTTTATATCGCCTCGTAATTTTAATTCTTTTAAGATTAAACCAGCTTCTATCGTTTTACCCATCCCGACTTCATCAGCAAGAAGAAATCTATTTTGAACAGATTGCATTACTTTTTCAAGTACTAATATTTGATGAGGCAATGGCAGTAAACTACTCTCGTAAGGGGCTAATATGTTTTTCTTTGCTATTTCATCTTTTATTTTTGCCGCAATGGAAATAAAGCGCAAATAGGACATAGAATAAGACGCCACTTGGACTTCCATCTCTTCATAAGCCACTTGCAAGAAGCTATTATCTTCTAAAATACGTATCCAGACGACTTTTTGCTCAAACACATCTTTTACGCCTACTATTTCTATCGCTTTTCCTTTATATAGCATTATTTCAAGTTTAGTAGGGTTTTGGAAATTGCATCACGTAGTTCTGGTAATACATTTACCTCATTTGCAAATTTCTTCCAATGACTTACCGTCTCATTTATTTCTTCGATGATACTAACTGTTTTTTTATTTTTGATGGATTTACCGATAACAATAAGGTCTTCTTTTGAAATTTCTTTTCGTTTGTTATTTATACTTAATGCATGTTGGCTCACCCATTCACTTCCGGGGCGGTAAGCATGACAAACATCATAAGCTGGAGCTAATTCCCATTTACCTTCTTTTTTTAATCTGAAAGCAAAGTTCTTGGTATGATCGTCACAGTTTCTAGCAATCACATTAAACGCCATTCGTCTAAACATTTGTTCGGTATCTTGATAGCTCAATTTTAATTCTCGCATTGCTTGGAATAATTGCTCATAGCTAAAGCTGTTTACCAAATTAAAATCGAAATGCTTTAAAGCGCAAAATGTTTGAATATGGTGTTTGGTATCTCCACCTTCTCGGTCAAACCGTTTGGTCATAAAATGTGCTCTGCCATTTTCTTCCAATAATTTAGATGGCATCATGTCAATCCCACAAGCTATGGCCATATTATAATAAGCCATCTCTACACGACCGTAGCCTTTACTTGCTCCCAATTGAACATCACTTACACCATCTAATTTTATAAGCCAATGCTCAAAACCATTGGGAGCTTTGGTTTGTCCTGATTTAACATCTCCCGTTTTTTCATTATAAGCAATTACTGCCTTGGGTCTTGCTCCACCTGCGGATGTGCCAATTTTTAAAATCTCCATTACAGCTTTTTCTTCATCTTTTTGCAGATTGGTAGTAAAAGATTCTCTGTTGGATAGCATTTTTTGAGCTATATCTACAAGACTGTTTATTTCTATGGCAAATGTTTTTTTGCTCTCTTTAATGGTTGTTGGTTCAAATTCTAAGGCTCCCATTCCTCTGCTGCCAATAAAGCAAAGCATTTCAACAGGATTCATACTGTCTTGAGGTCGACCTTGTTGGGCCAACCACATATTGATAAGTTGATTGCCGTATCTATCAGGAAGGACATCCGCCAATAAACCAGGCAAGCCTTTGAATGTATCGAATTCTGCATTTTTATTTTTACGCAGTTCTGGAAAGGTGATTACTTTTTTTGCTGAGTTGATAGGCATTTTTATAGGTGCCAAATCCCAATTAAGTTTTTTAAATTTTGGGTCATACTCAAAACTTGCCAGACCTGTTTTTTCATCCCAGGCAACTGCACCCACAAGTTCTCCCCAAATTTTTACTTCTGCTACGTTCATTTTTTGCTTAATTGATTCGTTTTATTCTTCTTTTTTGCCACTAGCCCTTTTTCGTTTTTCCTTTTCCATTTTAGCCAATGCCAAAGGGCTTATGGTTTGCTGTACGGTAAAGCCTTCCATTACATTCAGTTGATCCAGCACCCTTAGAACTTGTATCAATGTGGCTAAGTTTACGGTTTCGCCTCGCTCCAATAAGCTTAATGTAGAACGGCTGATTCCGGCAGTATTTGCCAATACATCTTGCGTTTTGTTTTGCTCCATGCGATGGTGTTTTATAAAAGAGCCTATCTGCTCTGCCAATGCCTTATCGTTCATTGAATCCCAATTTTTGTATGATATATCAGTCATAAAGCTTTATTTTATGTATTAGTGAATGATAACTCATACAAATATAGATAATTTTTACAACAAAACGATTTTTGAATGACAAATCATTCACTAAGCTATAAAATTGTAATTAGTGAATGATATCTCATTCGTCAAATATTTTAAACAGTGATATTGTAAAATTGAAACAACTCCCTATCTTCCAAAATCTGAATCCAGCCAATACTTTGCCCAAATACATCTTTTTCGCCTACTATTTCTACCGTTTTTCCTTTATATAACATCGAATCTAATTATTTTCTTCCTTTTAAAACATCGTACAAAATACTTGTTTCAATATTAGGGATAGCATCCTTTCGTGCCGACGAGATCATCTCTCTAAACTTCTGAAAGGCCTCTATTTGATAAAACAAACCAGGCAAACTATTTTCATCTTGCAAATCATAAGCAGTTGATGTACCATAAAGTGCATTTCCAAGTTTATTGCTTAGTTCCTCCGCCTTTTTTTGTAGAATTTCCATATCATCCAATGTAATGTTTACATCTTCTGGCTGCCTATTATTGTGAGCTAAATAATCATCCCGAATTGTTTTAACTTTTATAAAAGCTTCTTGGATCTCCGCTTGTAATAAATCCTCTTTTAATTCTTCAACATCTTTCTTTTTTAATGGGCTGTACCAAACTATTCTTTTATGGCCGTTAATCATTTCATTTAATAGCTTTGGAAGATTTAAAACATCCTTTTTATTAAATAATTTATGAGTTTCTATAATTGCTTGATAAAAAAAGGCTTGTTTCATCATTGAAAGAATAGAATAATTGACCATTAGTTTCCTACCTCTCTCAGTTTCTGCAATCTCTGAAATAGCGTTTAGCAAAAAACGTATATAAGTTAGAGAATTAGATATGGTTTTAATATCTTCTTGTAAACCTATACTAAACTTTGTGTAAACTGGGTCATGTCTTTCTTCTTCAGTCCATTCAATCGTAATATTTGATTTTGCCATTTTATACCCTATTTAATGCAATATCATAAAACTGCAATAACACTTCATCTTCCATAAGCAAGTTGTTGGGTATTCTATCGCCAATAATTACAATAGTCTTGAAGTCTTTGTCCTGGTAACATTGTTTAAAACCGGCACGTAAGGCTTCAACACGGACTTCTTTAATTTTACCTTTTGGTTTTGCTGCTTCTGCTTTATACACCTCAAATAGCTTCAGCAAACGCTTGGTACGGAGTTTCTCTAAATCGGCTTCGTTTTCAGGATCAGGAACGTACCATTTACCTTGCTCGTCTTTTAAAAAGTTTTCTTCTAAAATAATAGCCAGTTCGGGTACAAAATCTCCTTTACGTAAACCTGTTAATGCTTGCATCCATTGAGGTTGAATATCTTGATATGCGAGATTGTTATCTTTTAATAAATTTTTCAACCACATTACTCCATCTTGTTCAGATGAAACTAAAATTGACAATTGAACAAAATCAGGCACCTCTATTTTATTCTTGTCATAAATTTGCACTTGTTCATTAGAAAAAAACATGCCATCTCTTTCAATGAAATTTTCTTCAAGTAATTTCCTGTACAGTTTTGAATCTATAGGTACAGGTAATCCTTTGACGATATATTGTGTCAGTAATTTATCATATAATAATTTAGCTGTTCTTTCGTATATATTTACCCTTGACTTTTCTCTAATTAAAATAATCGGTAAGTGATTAAGAATTTCATTTGTCAAATCAATAAGTGATTTGCTGCAGTTAGCTAACGTTTCTTTGGAAACATTTTCAACGGGTTTAAAGCAATTTATTATTAAGTTTTGTTTTACCGCTGTTGGACCTAACATTGCATGAAGACCTCCTCTTGTATTGTCGTTAGTTATTACGTTAGAAATTATAAAACCAGACTGTTTGATTGCATTTTGAATTGTATTCCATATTGCTGCACTTGTATTTGAAAATTGCACAGTCATATACTTTCCAGGTTTAAGAATTCGATACAATTCATTAAATGAATTAAGCATCAAACCTTGATAATCCAATTTTCCTTTATGCTGGCTTTTATTTTCAATCGCTTCTTCTTTATTATTTGTTTTTACATTTAACCAGCTTTCAGTTATTTGATTTAATTCTGAATACATAATGTTAGCACCGAATGGAGGGTCAATAAAAACATAATCTACAGATGAATCGGAGAGATTTGTCAAATTTGTAGCTGAACCAATTTGACCAACATTTAATGAGTGCTTATCTATAAATGCTTTAATGATTTTTTTAGCTTGAAAATCGAATTGATCTAATGGGTTATTTTCAACATACATTGGTGGTATGTATAGTGTATTAGCCATTGGGCCTACTAAAGCCCTGCTTCCATGTTTCGGCATGTATCTATTCATGCGCGTTAACTTTGGTAGAATGGCTGTCAAAACAAAAACAAGAAAATCGCTATAAAGCGAATATTTATCAGAATCTACTAATGACAAATATGTTTTTAAGAATAGGCGAATTCTTGGTGAATAAAACTGATGAATATTTCTGACCCCCACTCTAAATGGGTCGCTTGATTTATCTCCCACTGTAATAGCATCAGTAGGTACATATATATTTTTTTCATTTGATATATCAGTAAACGCAAGTGAAAGATCAAATGCATCTGGAACTTTTGTAATCCGTCTTTTATTTGCAGAAAAATTCAAATGTACAGGGACATATTTAATTTGTTCTGTAGTTTTATTCAGATATTCATCGAATACTGTTTCCTTTAGTGGAATTGCTTCCGTCCTTTTTTGACTCGTTCCACATTCTAAACAAGTAAGCGTTTCAGTAAAAATCTTTTTGTCATAATCCGAGGTCAAATCATGGTAATTCAATTCTGCCCCACATGATTTACACAGTAACATTTCACTCCAAACCAAATAATTAAATGCAATTTTCTTATCATTATAATTCGTTTTATACAACGAATCAATACTCGATGCTAAAGATTTTTTAAACTCTTTGACAATTTTGTCCAATTTAATAACATCAAAATTTGAGTTGAATACCTTTGAAATATGATAAGCAATTGGAGACAAGTCATTTAATATTGCTCTTCTTCCTCCTATTTGTAAATCACTAATTTCCTTAAATTCATAAGTAAATCGATTGCTAAGTTCTTTGTCATTACCATCACATTTTCTAGCTGCTACACCAGCCATTCCTGTTCCTCCAAAAGAATCAATTACAATATCACCAGGTTTAGTGTAATGGAAATATAGTCTACAAATGGCTGGATGTGGCACTTTAGTATGATACGTGTGTGCACGATAAATTTCATTATTTACTGATTCAATTATATTTTCAGTATATGGTAAAACAACTTGTTCTCCAGACTTTCTTTTGCCCTGTTTTTCTAATATCTCTTTTTCTTTTTCCCATTCATGAATAAAGTCTTTTAACCAAGGGTTTGGACACGCAGTAAAATAAGGAGGGTCGGATAATTTTAAAACATCTTGATCATCCCCAATAGGAAAGCCTTCCATTTTTTTAAGTTCTGGGAGGTGTTTCCTGAGTTCTTTACGGAAATAGTTTCTGCGTTCTTCCTCAGTATTGAAGGTTTTGCCTAAGACGGTAATTTTATTAGCGGGATTATCTTGAATCATATTTAAAGGAATAAAAGATTAATAAAAATTGTGGGAGAATATTATTAATTGGGCTTTATAAGCATCTTTTGAGGGGAAACTACCGGTATTAATACATTTTTAATTCCGGCATTTTGTAATTTTTCAAAAATAATCCCACGTGCTGTTGATAGACTAATGCCTAGAAGGGTGGCTATCATTGGAGCATAAAAAACAGGTTGATTTTCCTGCTTTAATTGATAAAAATTAGACAGGTTGTCCACTTGAAAGTGAAAATCTATTTGAAAAAAAAGTAGTTGTTTTTTGCTTTCATCCTCAAAGGAAAAAGCAAGTTCCATTTTAACTCGCTCTTCTTTCAAATTGTGCATCAATTTGTGTCCAACCTTTAATTGATGCTGCTTTTGTTTTTTGAAAGCTAGTGCATCTATTTTTTGTTGTACCACTTCCATAACTAATAGATGGATTTGTTCAGGTACTATTAGTGCTTGCTTCTGTTCCATATTACATTGCTATAGGATATTCCTGCATTTCAGAATCACCCTTATAATCATTAGCTTTAATCTTTAGATGTTTTCTGTTTTCAACCTTGCCTAAAAAAACATATTCATATTCTTTAATAGGTTCAGTATGTATTAGTTCAAGACCTAAAGCAACTTCCATTTTTATAATGCTTTTCATGGTGAGGTTATGCATACCACTCAGCCATTTAGAAACTTCTGAAGGTTTTTTACCAATTTCCGCAGCAAATCTTAATTGAGACCAGTCTCTATTTCTCAGTTCTTGATTTACTATCTCAGCAATAGCGAGATTTTTCTCAATGAATTTTTCTATTTCAGGATTAGGGTTTTGGTCTAACCAATCGCTAATCATATTTGCTTCTTTTTTCATAATTACCAATTTAATTCAAAATCATCATCAAAAATGATATCTGTATTATCCGTATTCCAATCAATTTCTTTAGATATTAAAGCAATATCAATGGAATTCGTTATTTTATTTGCTAATCTAAAATGATGTTTAACATTATCACATTCTTGTGCTTTCTCAGCAGTTTTAATGTCACCATTAAAAAGGACAACTACATTTTCACTTATACGCATGCAATAGAGTCTTAAATCATTTGATGCATTTTCATCATGTCCAGTTTCATCATTAAATTCAACATAGGTTGGTTCCCTATCAATACCAATTGGTGGAAGTGCTGAGGTATCTGCAGTTTCAGATTCATTTCTGAAATAATCAGGATATGCTCCAATATTTTCACCGATTATTCTTAACCAAGACATTATATGATGTAGTTTAATTGGGTTTTCGATGCCATGCTTCTCAATAAATTGCTTGAACAATGGCTCATTATCCTCAATTTGAATCGAATAGTAATTTACCTTACGATAGCGCTGTACTAAGATTATTTTTGCAAAAGTACTCACTTTTAAGTTAATTTACAAGTTTATATTCACTTTTAGGTTAATTTAAGATTGTCTCACTTCAAAATGATCCTAATCTTATCACGTTCTTTACCTTTAGTCACTTGGTCTATATAGGCTTTAAATGCTTCAATGGATTCATCGGGAGTTAAGGGTTTATTGAAGGAGCTTTTCATACCTTCAATCGACACTTCTACTTTCTCTAAACCTTTATGCAAATCCATAATGGCATTGCGAATATGCAAGGCATTGACCTTGTCTAAAGAAATTTTTCCTACTTTAAAATCAGACAGTAATTTTTGTAACGATTTATCTAAAAGATCTATTTTCTTTTTCACCATAGGATCGTCCAAAGTTTCTTTTAGAGTATCAATCCATTGTTCTACCAGATCGTTTAAGTCGCTTTTCAATTGTTTTACAGATAGTATTTCAGCTCCATCAAAATCAATAGGATTAAAATCCTGATAGGGTGCAGACAGAATTAAGCTTTTGTTTACCTTGCTATCGGCAGGTTGTAGTTTGTTCATTTTGTTTAACCATTGCGAATACTGTCCGGCAGATAAGAAATCAGCTTCTTTTAAAATATCACATATGGCTTTATTCTCCGAATCCAATAAAACATGTTTCTGAGTATTGTCGGCTTCGCTAATTCGGTGCTTTAAATACAATTTCAGATACCAATCGGCATAGTGTTCTTTGTATTTTCTTAACTCGGTTTTAAAAGTATCCATTTTCGTTACATCACTCGAAGAAAGTACAGTTGACAAATGATTTATGACGGTGTATATTTCATCCTTAAATGCAGGGTCTTTAATGTATTGCTTGCATTGTTGTAAGTAAGAAATATCCACCTGCAACAATGCCACATCTGCTAATTGTTTTTCAACTTGTTCTACTTCAGCTTTTACTGGTAAAATCCGGTTTAATTCCTCAACAGAATAGGGGAAATTTTTAATCTTAGCTTCGGAAGTGTAATTTGCCAGTATATCGCAAAAACCAGAGAAGGCAGTGAAATTTCTGTAGTATTTTAAAGCAGCATCAGAAGAAATAATTTCGATACCTTGAAAAATATATCCGCCTTGAATTTTGCTGAGCAAGGTAACTGTTCGCTTTGCCCAATCGTTAGCAGCACTTACAAGATGGGTATAAGTTGAAGTGTCTTTTAGCTGATTGCTTAGATCTCTTCCCAATATACCTACAAACATTACTTTCAATGCTGCTAAGTTTAATCCCTTAGGAGGTTTAATGTGCGTAAAGGAATAGAAATCTTGTTTTTGAATGTCCTTCAGTTCATTCAAGTTTGTTGAATTGATTGCTTTACCAGAATTTAAGGTAATTTCAATTTCACCTAATGCTGCCAATGTAGCCATTACTACAAACTCTAATTCAGCTTCAATTTTAAAATCTCTAGACAACCA
>JAQIBR010000212.1 GCA_027858955.1 Bacteroidales bacterium | reverse complement strand
AGGAAACGTGATCATGCAGTTTGGTGGAAGCCTGATATGCAGCTTGAACGTAATATTTTAGATGCTTCCATCGACGAGTTTAAGTGTAAAAGGCTGTAATATATAAAAAGAAGATACTTCCATGATTGGCATCAATTATAATCCAGATTTCCGGTGATGTATTATTTTGGTATCCTAAACTATTCCAGGCTCCGAATAGTCCACCTTTGGATAATAATACTTAACTTAACTGCGGAAATATTTCCATATGATATAAAAAGTGGCTTAACGGAGTGTCCAAAATATCGGGGGAGGATCACTTTTGTCTGCTGCTGTAAAAAATAGGATTATATTCTATTACCTTTACCCTGGGGGGCTCTGAATTTAGAAGATAACGCCGCTAATCAGTCGCATGTTTTTTTTAGTCGGCTGGATTAGTGTTAGGCATTTTTATACCACCAAAATACTCATAAGCCAGCTTGAGATGAGTCTCAATTCTATCTAATGGAAAACCCATGCCTACAGAGTGAACTTTGGCTTTTTGAAGGTAAAAGTCAATTTGATGATACAGTTGAGAAACTAAAAGTTTCAAGCTTTCGTCTTCTTTTTTCCCCCACCATTGATAAAGGTTACTTATAAATCCAAAATCACTTTCATTGACAAGGATAGGTGATGTTTTAGCACTGTCATCTACGTAAATACCAAAGGGGGGAGCTAATGACTCCACTTTATTTGCAGGCACCATGGCGGGACTTAATAATATTGCGTTTTTAACACTGGTTTCTATTTTATAATCACCAAATGCTTTAGGATCTATATCTTTACCATGTATGACTGGGCCATAGGCAATTCCTCCACGAACCATAAACATATTCTTTGTTCCACCTGCTTGTATAAAATCATTCGCAAGCAGTTTAAAGGCTTCTTTAATTATATTTTCAATTGTCTGCCTATCAGGTGATGTAATATACATTCCATCCATCACTGGATATATATTCACAGAGCCTACAATATCTTGGGCGGCAGCGAAGGCCATGTGGAGCTTGAATACTAAAACTGAAGAACGAGATAGGTTGCGGCTTAATTCTTGCCCTGTTCCCATTCCATCACACCACACCACATATTCACCTTTTTATTTCGGTAGCATTGCTTTATCGAAGTAAAAATTCAATTTTTCTCCATCACACAAAGGGTTTAACGCCAAGATTGGCAACCTTGTGTAGCCGTTTTTAGGCATTGTATTTTTTTATTACAAAATAGCACATAGATGCACAGATGTTTCTACCAAGACGAACAAATTCTTCTTTACTAAATCCAATTGGCACATGGGCTCCATCACTCACAAAAGTAAAAATAGATGCCAAGGTTTTCTCTTCTTTTTCGGTAAAAAAACCCTTAGTTTTCAAAAACCCCAGAGATGGTCCCCATGTATTACCTTCTCTGGCATTAACAAAATCTTTTTTCAAGGCAATTTTTCTGACGATTGTTTCCAAGCAGATCCTTATATTTGTCAAACTTCCGTTATAGTCTGGCTGAGCTTTGATGAAATCCGATGCTGAAGCACGTAAACATGGAACAATTTCATCATTCTGGTCTAACCCTGATCTGCGTAATTCATTTACCAGTTCGTCTTCAACAGGCTCTTTGCCTTCAAAATTTGGATCGAGTGACTTAATAGTTTTATCCGCAATTTCATATCCATCAAGCAATAGAGACTTTTTAAACTCATTAACTTGATCATTATATTTATATTTTGGAGAAACACCATTTCTTAAAGTGTTACTGGTACGAATTATTTCTCCTATCAATTCGGATAACTGTTCCTCTGAACCAGATTTGATTTCTTCGCTGATTCCAATAGTCGAACTCGTCTGATATGAATCAAAGTTATACTTATCAAAAAGCACGTGGACAGTTTGCCTGCCTAAAACCCCGAGTAATTGTGACAAAGAAATTTTTGATCTTCTTGAGATTTGCATAGTTTTGGAGCCCAAAAACGTGATTGTACAGGTCTGGATAACCTGAAAGTTTGAATGATATCCAACCGATTTGAATACAGGTTGGGTAAAATCCGTAAATAAACTGAATTGGAGAATATCCCTACCCTACCCAAAATTGCAACAGGAAAGATTATACACAGTTTAGTTTAGCATTCAAGAGTCACGACTACTTGCATCAGCATTCACAAGAATCTTGATCAAATAAAGTTTTGAATTGTATCGGTATCCTTAAGAATTCGGGGTTTAAAATACTCCACAATCGGATACTAATTCTTGATTGCGAATTTTTACATTTTAGGGGTTGGAATCATCACAACTTTGAATACTGTGTCGTTGGTTGGATAGTCAAAACAGGGAATAAGTATTCTTAACCTCAAGAATACTTCCAATTGATATAAAAGGAGGCTTAATTCACTGTCCAAAAGATCGGGGAGGCTCACCTTTAAAAATTCATATTTATAGAGGTGCGATTAATAAAATCCTGGTCCCCTCTTGGGGTTTAGAATATATTTCAATATTCCCTCCTATTGCCTTAAACCGTTCTGAAATACTGAACAATCCAAAACTCAGTGAATCATTATTTTCAATATTATTAATATCAAAACCCGCACCATTGTCTTGGACGCTCACGATTAATTTTTTTTGATCAATTATAAGTATAACTTCTGCATGTTTCGTTTGTGCGTGCTTAATAATATTTATCACCAACTCTCTAACTGACCGGTACATAAATATTTCAATGGTTTCAGCAAGGTTTGCGGGGGTGTTAATCTTATTGATAAAAGTAATCTTCATATCATTTTGCAGATTAATGTCTTCTATAAGCCATTTTAAAGCAGCTCCGAGTCCCAAATTATATAAAATGGGAGGACATATTTGAAAAGTAACAGATCTCATATCACTAATCGCTTGTTCAACAAATTCTTTGATATCAATTAATTCTTCAAAAGGATTATCATTGTATCTTTTTGACTCAAGTACAGTTTTTATTTTTAATAGACTGATCGCAAGTGATTGATTGGCAGTGTCATGAAGATTTTCTGCAAGAATATTTCTTTCTCTTTCTTCCGTTACAATCAATTCGTTTGAAATGTTTTTTAGCTGTTCCTCTATGTTTTTACGTTCTTCTTCAAATAGTCTATTTTGAATTTTTTTTAATTCATCAGTTCGTTCTTTAATGATTTTTTCCCGGGAAAGGATTTGTTCATTATGTTCTTCCTGGATTTTAGTGGCATTATCAATGATGGTTCTGACAACTGGAATTTTATAAAGGAAACTATTAAATAAACGCCCCAGGAGAGTCTGATCCTTAAATTTAAAGTCAAACTCCCATATTCCTCGCCCGCCATCACCATGTTTTTTGGGCCCTTTCTCTATGCATTTCCCAGATAGTTTGACCTCAGTTGCCCCTGTGAGTCTTGTATATGACTCAAAAACTCCAATATTCCACATCATAGTAGAATTGCTTATAATAATATTTTCCTTATGAATTATTTGGAGTATCACATGTCCGGGGCTATCCTTTAATATTTTGTAGTCCTTTGTCCGATTGTATTTATTATTTTCTTTGCTCAGCCTTTTTAAGGATTTATAAGGGCCAATTAAGGGCATACCGATGGATGCTTTAAAAAAATGATGCGAGTTAAAAAACGTTTTGCCGATTTTATAGAACAACTCAGGGTCAGGTAATAATTTTTGCACAGCTTCATAGAAGTCAATTATAAAGATATTGGAAAACCAATAATGGCTGCTGGACACATGTTTTATTGATATTCGCTCAATTTTTCCGGATGTTAAATTTTCCACAAAATATGTATTATTTTTATTGACATCATTGATGATGTCTTTCATCGAAATTTCAGGATAATTCTTGTCAACATAACGAACGACCACAATTGTATTCAATGCAGAAACTTGCATGGGCATCGTTTCGTAATTGAGAGCGTTATTCAATGGGAATATTCACCTGTTTTATTATTAATGCGTTATTTCATCGTATTGTCATATAGCGCATCCCGAAGTGTGTCAAGAATGATCACAATAATTGATGGAAAATCAAGCCGTTTTAAGCACAATAAATCAGGATATTTTTATGTGTCTCTATTATATCATAGTAAAAACTGATTCTTCCCTGATAATTTAGACACTCAGTTAAGCCATATTCCAGCAAATCGAAAAGTCAACATAACTTGCATCAGCATTTACCAGAATCTCGATCAAATAAAGTTTTGAATTGTATCGGTATTCTTAAGAATTCTCGCATCCCAACATCCCAACATTCCACCTTTGGATACTTAATCATAACTCTTGTAATCTACCAATACCAATAAAATTAACCGAACCCTGAATCGGGTATTAATCCCCGCAGCAATTTTCAGACAGCAATGTTATTCTCCATATTAGTTTACTTTTGGATTTTGGGATAAAAAATTATAGATTCCATTTTATCTGTATGAAATATTGCTTTGAGTTAACCCATCTTTGTGGGAAAAGCACAATAAATCGAATATTTTTGGTATTTTTTATGGCACTATAAAAAATTTTAATAACAAATTCAGTCTATTAGAGAGCAGGATAGGTTGGATGGCT
>JAQIBR010000158.1 GCA_027858955.1 Bacteroidales bacterium | reverse complement strand
GTAAAAGGGCTTAACCAATTTTTGCTTAATCGCGACTGAAAACCAATGGAGTACTTTCCTTTAGTCAAACCCAATTTTTGAACCAATAAACGATTGGTTGCATAGCAAGTTGCTTTATAGCAGCGATCCCCCTGCTCAGGCATTTCTGTTTCGCAAATACAAGTTTGAATTTCTTTTTGTGGATGAGCTTTCTGAATATGGCTCAAAGGCAAGCCATGATATGAAAAAATGATATGGTCGAATTTATTTAAGTCGTAATCCTTTGCACGAGAAGCCCAAGCATTTAAAAATTCAGGTTGATTGTAAAATTGCTTTATTTCCTTAAACTTTGGAAGAGATGCAAATAGTTTAGCTTCCCTATATACAGACTTAATTGCTGTTTCCGTAGTAGATGAGGCATATTGAGGGAATAATGGAAGGATGATTAACTCATCATAATTACCTTCTTTGATTTGAAATAAAACCTTTCTAATTGAAGGATTTCCATATCGCATAGCAATAAAAACAGAATATTCATCGCCCAACTTTACTGCCAATTTCATTTTGAGATTAACAGCATTAGTAAGTAATGGCGAACCTTCCTTTTCCCATAATTGTTGATATAATTTTGTCGATTTTGGTGCCCGAAAAGGTATTATAATCAAATTGACAAGAATTTTTCTTATCAACCAAGGCAAATCAATTACATAAGGATCATTTAAAAATTCTGACAGAAATTTTCTGACGCTTCTAACTTCAGGCTTATCCGGAGTCCCAACATTTAACAGTAAAACGGCTTTCCTATTATTTTCAGCTCCAAAACTCATTATCAAACTCTTATTTTAATATAAATAGTTGTTGTGAGGATAACGAACTGCGTGAATTTTCTTTACTTCAGTATAAATCAATTTTCTAATTTCTTGAAGATTAGTTCTTTCCGTAGCCGAAATAAAAATTGCCGGAGCATTATCTTTATTCATCCAAGTCTTCTTCCAAACATCAAGCGAGTAATTTTCTTTTGTTTCAGGGATTAAATCATCTCCTTCCTTTTCAATATAAGTAAATGCATCAATTTTATTAAAAACCATCATCACAGGTTTATCGTCAACATTTATCTCAGAAAGTGTTTGTTTTACTATGTTTATTTGCTCTTCGAAATCTGGATGTGAAATATCTACTATATGTAAAAGCATATCGGCTTCGCGGACTTCATCCAAAGTGGATTTAAAACTCTCAATCAATCCATGGGGCAATTTGCGAATAAACCCAACAGTATCCGACATTAAGAAAGGCAGATTCTCAATAACCACTTTTCGAACTGTTGTATCTAACGTTGCAAATAATTTGTTCTCAGCAAAAACTTCCGATTTACTAAGCAAATTCATTAAAGTTGATTTACCAACATTGGTATATCCAACCAATGCAACTCGCACCATACTTCCGCGATTAGAGCGCTGAGTGCCCCTTTGCTTGTCAATTTGTTTGAGCCGCTCTTTTAATAAGGAAATGCGATCTCGAATAACTCGACGGTCAGTTTCTATTTCTGTTTCACCGGGACCACGCAATCCAATACCACCTCGCTGACGTTCCAAGTGAGTCCACATTCCTGTTAATCTAGGTAATAAATATTGGTATTGAGCAAGTTCTACCTGCGTTTTTGCGTGAGCTGTTTGTGCGCGTTTTGCAAAAATATCCAAGATCAGATTGGTTCTATCCAATATCCTACATTCCAAAGCTTTTTCAAGGTTTCTAATTTGAGAAGCTCCTAATTCATCATCAAAAACAGCGATATCTATTTCTTCGAATTCAATAAATGCTTTTATATCTTCTAATTTACCCGAACCAACAAATGTACGTTTGTCAGGCGATACAAGCTTTTGCACAAAACGTTTTTTAGAAATTGCTCCAGCAGTATCGACCAAAAATTCAAGTTCATCCAGATATTCCTTACTTCTCGATTCATCTTGGCCCTTAGTAATCAAACCAATTAAAACGGCGGTCTCCTGTTTTTTTTTTGTTTCGTACAAATCAATCTATTTTTATAATTGCCTGCAAAAATACGCAATTCTTAACATCGACATTTAATACTTTGCAATTATGGCAAAATATTATTTTGTCCGGAG
>JAQIBR010000263.1 GCA_027858955.1 Bacteroidales bacterium | reverse complement strand
TCAGCCAGATCACAGGAAGACTAAAACAGTAATGTTTTGGTCTTTTTTTTTCTAAAATTTTGTGTTGGAAGAGCATCCCGATACCGATAGCTATCGGTATATCGGGAGGGTCCTGAGTTCTCCCGAAGGGATGCCTTTGGCAGATTCCGATAACTATCGGAACCAGCCAGATCACAGAAAGACTAAAACAGCAATGTTTTGGTCTTTTTTTGTCTACTAAGCTCAAAATCAAGTTCAGTAAAATATTAATCTGATTCTCTGTCTATTAATTATCCTTCAATACCTTTTTCTATATTTGCCCCAATGAATTCGAAACCTACAAAAATAGCTTTTCATACTTTTGGCTGCAAACTTAACTTCGCTGAAACATCTACTATTGCTCGTTCCTTTTATGATAAAGGTTATAAAAAAGTAGACAAATCAGAATCTGCAGATTTAATTGTAATCAATACTTGCTCGGTCACAAAAAATGCAGAAAAAAAATGTCAGTCCTTGATTAAACAGGTGCGTAAAAAGAATCCAAACATTCAGATTGCACTAGTTGGTTGTTATTCTCAGCTAAGACCAGATGAATTGAACGGATTCGAAGGCGTGGATTATATTTTAGGCAATGAAAAGAAATTTAATTTGGTTGAACATATAGAATCTAATTACAATAATTGCTATATATCTTCAGAGGATATTAATAAAAGTAAAATATTCAGTCCGTCCTATTCCTTAGGCGACCGAACTCGAAGTTTTTTGAAAATACAAGACGGTTGTGATTATTTCTGCACTTTTTGCGCCATCCCTTATGCTCGTGGGCGTAGTCGAAGCAATACGATTGAGAATTTAATTAATGAAGCTGAAATAATTGCTGAGCAAGGAACTAAAGAACTAATTTTAACAGGAGTGAATATTGGAACTTTTGATGGAAATTCAGGAAGTAGTCTTTTTGAACTTCTGAAAGAACTAGAAAAAGTTAAAGGTATTGAACGTATTCGCATTAGCTCTATTGAGCCTAATCTATTAAGCGATGATATTATTGAATTGGTTGCAAAATCCAAAGTTATTATGCCTCATTTTCATATCCCACTTCAATCTGGATCGGATAAAATTCTTGCTCAAATGAAAAGGAAATACAAACGCCAAGTATTTGCGAATCGAGTTTTTAAAATAAAACAACTTATACCCAAAGCTTGTGTCGCTGCTGATGTTATAATTGGATTTCCTGGAGAATTAGAAGAAGATTTTCAAAATACTTACAGTTTTATTGATGAGTTACCTGTCTCCTTCTTACATGTTTTTACTTATTCAGATAGACCCGAGGCAAAAGCAAGTGAGTTTATAGATAAAGTACCATCCAAAGTAAAAAAAGAAAGAAGCAAGAAGCTACACCAATTAGGAGCTCAAAAAGCACGCATTTTTCACAAATATAACTTTGAGAAAGAGCATTATGTCTTATGGGAAGGAACAAAGAACAAAGGTTTCTTGTATGGGTTTACTGAGAATTATATTCAAGTTAAATCCAAATTCAATCCCAATCTCATAAACAAAATAAATCCCATTATTCTTAATAATATTGATGAAAATGGCGAGTTTTTAATTACATTTGACAAGTAAAACCGCATCGGCTAGAGCTAAAGGCTCTTCCCGATTTTTATTATAGTCTTATGAATAATTATCAATCGCTTGCTTTTGAGGTTATTGAACTAAGTAAAAAAATAGGTCAATTTCTCCTTGTTGAAATTAAAACGCTCAAACAAAGCGATGTAGAAGAAAAGGGATTAAACAACTTAGTTACACATGTTGATAAATCTGCTGAAAAGCAGATTGTTAATGCATTGAGCATACTAATTCCAGAATCCGGTTTTATTGCAGAAGAAGGAACTAGCAATAAAGTTGGAAAAGAATTTAACTGGATAGTTGATCCGCTTGATGGCACAACTAACTTTATTCATGGAGTTCCACTTTATTCAGTTAGTATCGCTTTAAGAAAAAAAGATGAATTAGTTTTAGGCGTAATTTACGAACCAAACCTGGATGAATGTTTTTATACTTGGAAAGGAGCTCCATCCTACCTTAATGGCAACAAAATTAATGTATCTTCTATCAGCAAAGTAGCGAGCTCGCTATTTGCCACAGGATTCCCATATCACGATTATAGTAAATTGGATAATTATCTTCAATTTTTCGCTTATTTGATGCGAAATAGCCGAGGCGTTAGGCGATTAGGTTCTGCGGCAGTAGATCTGGCTTATGTTGCATGTGGTCGTTACGATGGCTTTTATGAATACGGATTAAGTCCTTGGGATGTTGCTGCGGGAATTCTAATAGTTCAAAATGCCGGAGGATTTGTTTATGATTTTTCTGGCGAACAAAACTATCTATTTGGTAAAGAAATAATTACAATGAATCAATTTATCTCAAATGAGTTTTTATGTATATTTAAAAAAATATTTTTAGCTGAACAAAGTGCATTAGACTTAAATAATATTAAGTAAATTGAAAAAATACAAGTATGAATCGTACAAAAAAAGATAAAAATCTAAAAGAATCGCCTTTACGGAGTTTATCAAAAGCATTTAGCTGGCGAGTTATCGCTTCATTAACAACTTTCCTTATTAGCTTTGTGATTTTCAGAAGCTTAACTGATAAAACGCTGAATGAAACCCTTCAAACTGCAGGCGCCATTACTGGTGTAGATTTTTTTGCTAAGCTATTATTTTATTATTTGCACGAACGTATGTGGACCAATATAGATTGGGGTAAAAGTTGGCGAAGGAATGCTTGGAAACGAAAATATCGTGAAGCCCATAAAAAACTAAATAAAAAAACATCATAAATCATTAATTATGAGATTAATACTAAAGTTATTATTTCTTGTTTCAATAGTAATTGTAAGATTTTCTGCTTTTAGTCAGGATATAACTCCTGATACAATAATAGATGGTAGTAAATTAATATATCAATTTGATATTCAGGAAGAAATAGCACCTCCAGTTTGGCATAAAACAAAAAAAGCATTTGTTGAAGCAAATGCTTTAAACGCAGAGCTTATTCTCATAAATATGAATACTTATGGAGGGCATGTAGATGCTGCTGATTCCATCCGAACTCGGATATTAAATTGCGATATTCCAGTTTACGTTTTCATTAATAACAATGCTGCTTCTGCAGGTGCTTTAATTGCTATCGCCTGCGATAGTATTTATATGATAGCAGGTTCGAATATTGGAGCCGCTACAGTTGTAAATCAATCCGGAGAAGCTATGCCTGATAAGTACCAATCGTATATGCGAAGTATGATGCGTTCCACCGCAGAAGCAACAGGGCGTGACCCGCAAATAGCTCAGGCTATGGTAGATCCACGAATTGTGATTCCCAGACTCATCGATTCTACAATGGTATTAACTTTTACTCCATCAGAAGCAATAGCAAATGGTTTTTGTGAAGCAGAAATTAAAAGCATCCCCAATCTTTTAAATCGTTTACAAATTGAAGATTACAAAATTGAAATACAAGAATTAAAAGCAACTGATCGTATTATTCGTTTCTTGATTAACCCAATGGTAAGCAGCATCTTAGTTATGATGATTGTAGGTGGAATATATTTAGAGCTTCAATCTCCTGGTATTGGATTCCCAATTGCCGCAGCTTTTATTGGAGCTATCCTATATTTTGCACCTCATTATATTGAAGGATTAGTTGAACATTGGGAAATTATTGTTTTTATAATTGGTGTTCTGTTGCTTGCAGTCGAAATATTTGTCATTCCCGGTTTTGGTGTAAGCGGTATTTTAGGAATTATATTTATTATAGGCTCTTTAGCCTTAGCCACAGTGCGCAATATTGGTTTTAATTTCGAATTACCTGATGTTACTCAACTTATTTATTCTTTGCTATATGTTAGTCTGGCATCGCTGACAGGCTTGGTGATTTCTTTTTATCTTACAAATAAATTATTTGGCAATGAGCAGTTTAAAGCATTAAGTTTAATGACAGTTCAAAAAAAAGAGGAAGGATTTAGCATAAAAGATCCCTCCTATTCAAATCTAATTGACGCTAAGGGAATTGCACAAACAATTTTAAGACCCTCGGGTAGGGTGAAAATAAATAATAGATATTTCGATGCAGTGGCAAAGTTCGGATATATCGAAAAGGGAGAAAAAATTATGGTTGTTGGGTATGGAAATGCTCAGCTTATTGTGATGAAACACGTTGAAAATGAAGATTAGACTGATACAAGGTGATATTACTCAATTTGATGTAGATGCGATTGTTAACGCAGCCAACAAAAGTCTTTTAGGTGGTGGCGGAGTTGATGGTGCAATACATTTAGAAGCAGGTGAAGAACTTATGGAAGCTTGCATACTTTTAAAAGGTTGTGAAACTGCTCAAGCAAAAATAACTCCTGGATTTCTGTTAAAAGCAAGTCACATTATCCATACTGTTGGCCCTGTTTACAATGCTATGCCAAAAAAAGTAGCTCATAAACTTTTAGCTACTGCATATTATTGCTGTTTGCGAGTTGCAGAAAAAAACCAAATCACATCTGTTGCATTCCCTAATATTAGTACCGGAGTTTATGGTTTTCCAAAAGAAAAGGCAGCACAAATAGCAATTAAAACAGTCAAGGCTTTTCAAAAATCAAAACCTGAAAATCTTAAAGAAGTGGTTTTTTGTTGTTTTGATGATGATAATTTCAGCATTTATCAAAAATTACTTAAGTATAAAAACTGAAAACTATTATTTTTTAAAAAAATCTCTTTTTAAAATAGAGGGAAATATGCACCAAACCAATAAGGACTGGCACTTCTACTAATGGACCAATTACAGCAGCAAAAGCCACTCCGCTATTAATTCCAAACACACCGATTGCAACCGCAATAGCTAATTCAAAATTATTACTGGCAGCAGTAAAACTTAGACTGGCGCTTTGTTCGTAAGTAGCTCCTACCCTTTTACTCATATAAAATGAAATGAAAAACATCAGAGTAAAATAGATTATTAATGGAAAAGCAATTCGAAGAACATCAATTGGTAATTCAACTATTGCCTCACCCTTAAACGAAAACATGACTAAAATTGTAAAAAGTAAAGCATAAAGTGTTAAAGGGCTTATTTTAGGAATAAAACGATTATTATACCAGTTTACTCCTTTTCTTTTTATAAATATTTTCCGGCTAAGGTATCCACCAACAAAAGGAATTCCCAAATAAATCAGAACTGACTTTGCTATTTCCAACATAGTAATATTGACTTCAACTCCTTTAATTCCAAACCATTCAGGAAAGACTTTTATAAAAAGATAAGCATAAATAGAAAAGAAAAGAAGTTGAAAAATACTATTAACAGCAACAAGTGCTGCAGCTAATTCGCGATCGCCTTTTGCTAAATCGTTCCATACTATAACCATTGCAATACATCTGGCAAGTCCTATAATAATTAAGCCTACCATATAATCAGGAAAATTCTTCAATAGAAGTATCGCCAAAAAGAACATTAATATCGGGCCAATAATCCAGTTTTGAATCAGCGATAATATAAGCACTCTTGGATGATCTAATAATTTAGACAGTTCCTCATATTTAACTTTCGCCAGTGGAGGATACATCATTACAATCAGACCAATTGCAATAAAAATATTTACGGATCCCACGCTGAATTTACTCCAGAATAAAGAAATACTTGGATAAAAATGTCCTAATGCCACTCCTACCGACATTGCTAAAAATATCCAAAGCGTTAAATATCGGTCTAAAAAATTCAAACGTTTCACTTCTGCCATTGCTACCATTTTAGATTGATTGAAAAAAAGCTTTAAAATCACGATTTATCTCATCACGTATACGTCTAAATTCATTAAGTATTTCTGTTTCAGTTCCAATAGCATCAGCTGGATCTTCAAATCCAATATGCAATTGTTTTTTAACATTGCCCTGAAAACCGGGACAAGATTCTTTTGCATTATCGCAAACAGTAATTACATAATCAAAATCTAGATGCAAGAATTCATCTACATTTTGAGGGTAACCCTCAGATATATCAATACCCAACTCATCCATTACCTTTATAGCTTTTGGATGAGTTTGACTGCTAGGAAAGGTACCAGCAGAATAAACTTCAAGTTTATTATTATAAGATTTCAAAAATCCTTCTGCCATTTGGCTTCGGCAAGAATTACCTGTACATAAAATTAAAATGCGCATAAAAATATATTTTGGTAAAAGTACCGTTTTACTTTATTTTCTAAACGCCTAATTATTAAAAAAGTATTAAATTTCTGTTAATAAGGTTGGGGATAGAAATTGGAATCTAAAGATATCATATTTTTTAGAATTTATCTATATTTACACCAACTTGTAAGGTATGAACAAACTAAAGAAAAAAAGACGAAAAACGAAGTTCAAAACGATTACTTTTAAATTATCAATACGACAGTTTAAGTCTCTAAAAAACTACAGTTTAATTAATAAGACCAGCCCAATAAAAGTTATAAAAAGTCGGGTTCAGGATTGTCTTGAAGATTATTCAGATGAACAAATAGGTCATCATAAAATAGCCAAAAACCAACTCAATCTATTCAAGCCTTCTAAACCCGAAGAAGAACAGCTCGAAATGTTTGAATAAATCTCCTATTTATTTTCAACTTAATTTTTTGATATTTAATTCTTATCAACAAAAAGTTTAAAAATTAATTGGCTACTCTTTTAATCATTGTATATATTTGCATCTATAAAGTATAAATATACAAATTGAAAATATGAGCACAAAAATAGGCCGACTTAAAATTATACAAGAAATTATTATTAAAAACAAAATAAGCCGGCAAGAAGACTTGCTATTATTATTAATAAATCGTGGTTTTGATCTCACGCAGGCAACACTTTCACGCGATTTGCACGAATTGAAAGTGGGTAAAATTCACGATGTTCATTTTGGAAGCATTTATTTTGTTCCTACCGAGGAAAGTGAGCAAGCACTACGCGGTGCTCTTTCCGTTGAATTCTCTAATAATCTGGCGGTTCTAAAAACAGAAGCTGGATTTGCAAACAGTGTTGCAGTGCGTATTGATAATGCAGCGATTGGTGAGGTGATTGGTACAATTGCCGGTAATGATACCATCCTTATTATTTTCAAAGATAACATTCCCAAGAAAAATTATTTATCTATTCTGGTTAAGCATTTCCCTGACATAGAGCAATTAATCATTAAATAATCAATTTGTCATCGAAAATAAATCGATTGATGAATTAAATAATGATTATACAATTCGACTCGCAGCTATTGATTTGAATATTCCTTTGATTACTAATGCTCGATTAGCAAATGCATTTATAACTGCATTTTGTTCCATAGAGCTGGAACAAATTAGCATACAATCCATGGGATCTTATTTTGAATAATATTGAATAAATTTAATTCATTTCTAGCCGTTTTAAAACTTTCCTTCTTGGCTCTTTTTTCTAACTTTGCGTAGTCAAAATTATAAGCAATGATAAATAATTTCAAGGGTACAAATTATACATTAAAGAGTTTTAAAACAAAAAAAGAATTTGCTGATAAAGGATGGACCCTTGATGCTCCTAATGAATCTGAACCAACTCTCATTCGTGCAATCTACGAACAGAAACAACTGAATTTAGGCGATAAGTCACATGGATTTTATCAATTTGCCGATTGGCTTCCTATTAGGAGAACCCTGGAGGGCTCTGCTGCTCCTGTAACATATAAAAGTGAAGGATTAGGCAAAGCTCTGGGATTATCTAATTTATACATTACATTCAGTGGTTATTGGCCAGAAAAAGGAGCCACAATGAAAACCTGTTCTTTTAAGGAAACAGAAGCATATGCTGTTCTTGGGAGAATGCCTGAAGATTTTGATAAAGTTATAGTTGTGGCTTCAGCAGGAAATACTGCTCGCTCTTTTGCAAAGGTATGTTCCGATAATAAAATTCCACTGCTTCTATTTGTTCCTGAGGACAATTTAAATGCTTTGTGGTTCGATGAACCTATCAATGATAATGTAAAATTAATTTCTTCAGCAAAAGGATCCGATTATTTTGATGCTATCCATTTATCAAATATTGCCTGCGAAATGGACGAATATATAGCAGAAGGGGGTGCTAAAAATGTTGCTCGCCGAGATGGAATGGGAACAACAACCCTATCTGCTACAACAACCATAGGCCAAATTCCTGAATACTATTTTCAAGGTGTAGGAAGTGGTACGGGAGCAATTGCAGCATGGGAAGCAAATTTAAGATTATTAGATGATGGAAGGTATGGAAATACAAAAATGAAACTAATGGTTTCGCAAAATTTACCTTTTCAACCACTTTATGAAGCTTGGAAAATTGATTCCAGAGCTTTGCTCCCACTTAATGATGAATTAGCTCGTAACCAGGTAGAAACCATTCTTGCTAAAGTTTTGAGTAATCGCAAACCTCCCTACTCTATTTATGGTGGGCTTTATGATGCCTTAAAGGATAGCAATGGAGAAGTTCTACTTGTAAATAATGAGGATGCTAAAGCTGCTTCAAAACTTTTTGAAGATACTGAAGGTATTGATATTCATATTGCTGCAGCTGTTGCTGTTGCTAGTCTTAGGGCATCGGTTAAATCTGATAAAGTTAAAAAAGACTCTTTGATAATGCTAAATATTACGGGTGGTGGTGAAGCTAAATTTGCAGCCGAAAAGAAAGAATTGTATTATTTAAAGCCAATTATAATTTTCGATATTAATCCTGATGCCGAAGATGTAAAATCCAGGCTCAAAGGCTTATACCAATTGTAGTTCAAAATGCCGCATAGCAAATTTTGAATTTATCCCGAACCTTCGCATTGGCGTCAACCTAACAGAGATTTAAACAATTGATTGTTTATGATTATTTCACTTTAACTTCCTAATCTCATTGTTTTATATTTTATGTTTCGGACTTTCAGCCCTTCAAAAATCAATTATCTGAGCCACAGGCTTACGTTCCGAAAAAACGGAACTTCAGCCTGTGCTTTTACATTTCATCCCTTTGGGATTCAAAGCTGTATATCAAAGATAATTATTGTTCATCAACAAATTATTCTTTGCATTAGCGAAATAAAAAAA
>JAQIBR010000134.1 GCA_027858955.1 Bacteroidales bacterium | reverse complement strand
TAAATATCCATAATAAACTCCTGACTAATGTCTTGAGTCCCTTCAAGTTTCATTTTAAGCATTTGGTTAATCTTATCGGTAAAAGAACAATCTTTTTTATCGATTAGCTCTTTATAATCAATTAAAGCTGCTCCAACTGTATTGTCGAGAATAGCTATTGCTAACGCTTTTTTATTGTCAAAGAATTTATAAAAAGTCATTTTACTTACATGCGCTTGCTTACAAATTTCTTCAATTGTCACTCTTTTGATACCGTGTTTCCAAAAGAGTTCTTTTCCTGCTTCCAAAATTTGTTGTTGCTTTATGTTTATGGTAGTTGAATCCATATATAATATTTTACGATTAAAATACAAATATACGAATATTATAATATCAAACGCAATTCGTATATTAATATTTTTTAGAAATTTATTAATTGTCTTTTGCTAGGTTAACTTAATATGTTCATCAGAATTAATTTAATGATCTATTTCACAAGAACGAAAATTTGGTACTGACCTAATAATTGTTAATTTTATACGTTTTAATTTAGCAATTATATTATCGATGGAAGAAACACATATAAACAAAGAAAACTCCACTATGAAATCAGACGATGAAGATATGGATTTAGGAGTATTATTCAATTTGCTCCGCTCACTTTTTAAAAGCATTGGAAATGGAATCAAAACTTTCTTTGCTACATCCTTTAACATGTTAATAAGCTTCTTTATATATTTAAAGAGGCATATTATAAAGTTTATAATTGCTGCTGTAATTGGTGGAATATTAGGAGCTATAGTCGAATACAAAATTGAAGAACCACTTTATAGTTCTTCTATGACTGTTCAAGCTAACTATGAGAGTATTATTCAGTTGTATAACGATATTGAGTATTGTGAAGGATTAATTTCTGAGAAGGACTATATATCTTTAGGCGATTATTTTAAAATCGATTCGATTGATGCTTCATCTATAAAAAAAATAGAAGTAAGCCCTTATACAAACGACAACCAGATTATTTTGGCCTATAACGATTTTATTTCTAAACTAGATTCTAATGTTATAGAAAATATTGATTATGAAAAATTTAGCCAAAATATTCCGAAAGAAGAGTTCCTATATCATGTTATAAATGTAGAATCCACTAATAGAGCTCTCTTCGAAAAGCTTGAAAAGCCAATTATTAATTCTTTGGCTGACAATCCATACTATTCAAAATTGTTGCAAACTGAAATCAGCAATCTTCAATCGCAAGAAAATGTTCTTATTTCTAGTATGATTGAGCTAGACTCTTTACGGCAGTTTTATAAAGAGATTTCTCTAAACGAAAGTAAGAAAGAAAATGCTGCTACGACTTTCTATATGGGTAATACTGAAGAAGATAAACGTGATATTATCGTTTTTGATAAGTATATTAAAGCCAATATTGATCTAGTAGAGATTAAAAGTGAAATAAACCTTAAAAATGAAATCGTAAACGTAGTTTCAAGTTTCAATAAAACTGGAGCCGAAGTGAAAGGATTGTTACGCAATTCAATGGTATTAGGTTTTTTTGGAGGTATTCTCCTAATATTTATTTATTTATTGGTTATTGAATCAAATCGCTTTTTAATCAGTCAAGAACGCAAGTTAAAAGGTAAATAGAAACGATTTATAATTGTTGCTCTATTCTTTACTTTAAATTAATTAATCTAGCCATTCTAATTTGAAAAACGACATTAAGTATTTATTACAAAATAGCGGGCTTACTTTTTTTCTACGAATCCTAGGAATGGGTTTAGGCTATTTAATAGCCATTTATATATCTAAACTCTATGGAGCTGATGTTTACGGGCGGTATTCCATACTAGTTACATTCGCCCAATTTTCGGTAATGTTATTCTCATTAGGTTTACCCACTGCTATTGTAAAATTGACGTCTGAAGCAGAGCATTTCAATAAATTACCTATTACAAATTATTTGAACCGTTCAATTATAGTTTTGGTTATTTCTGGCATAATTGGCAGCATTATTATCTATTCAACATCTTCTCTGCTAGGTTATAATCTTTTTCATGACAACCTATTATCAAAATTATTTAAATACCTGAGTTATTTTTTCATATTTATGATTCTTCACAATTTTGGAGCTCAATTTTTTAGTGGAAGAAAAAAATTTCTAGCCTATGGCTTGAATATGTTCATCTTTCCAAATATCCTATTTTTTGTCTTTATTTTTATATTCAGAAGTCTTAATTTAGTAACCGAGTTTTTTGCAATTCTTAGCTATATATTATCGCTAACATCAGTTGGAATATACCTTCTCTTTAATTTACCAATAAAAAAAGTATATCAAAATTACCCATATAAAAATCTATTAAAATTAAGCTTACCTATTTTGTTTAGCTCAGCCTTTCTGTTTATATCCAACTGGACTGATATATTTATGCTTGGATCGATGGTTAGCAAGTCTGAAGTAGGGGTGTATAGTGCAGCTTATAAATTGGCAACAATAAGTCTATTAATCATATTAACTGTAAATATTGTTATTGCCCCAAAAATAGCCGAATTATATAATCAGAATAAAAGCAAACAGTTAAGTTTTGAAGTACGAAGGGCAAATCAGTTAATGACTCTATTAACACTACCTATTGTAATTGGATTAATTGTGTTCCGCAAATTCCTGTTAGGTCTATTCGGTCTTGAGTTTTTAAGCGGTGAATTGGCTCTCATTTTGTTATCTATAGGTTTTTTATTTAACGCATTTTCAGGCACGGTTTCACATATTCTAAATATGACTGATTATCAAAGGATTTTTAGGAATTTGACACTTGCTATGGCCATATTAAATATCGGATTAAACTATATTTTAATTCCAAAATTCGGCATAAATGGTGCAGCTCTAGCCAGTCTCTTTTCACAACTATTTTTAAACGTTTTTGCCGTGTTTTATGTGAAAATAAATCTGGGATTTTGGGCTCTGTTATAATGCATAAAGTTAACAAGATGAATAAGAAACTATTATCGATTATTATTGTTAATTACAATGGAGAAGCATTCCTAATAAATTGCATTGAATCAATCAATAGAAATTGTCAAACGATTGATTTTGAAATCATTATTGTTGATAATAATTCAACAGATGAAAGTATAAAAATCATTGAGAATAAATTTCCGGAAGTAGTATTAATTAAAAATAAAACAAATTTTGGATTTGCTGTGGGGAATAATATCGGGGCAAATTTATCTCAAGGAGAATATTTACTTCTGCTTAATAATGACACACTTTTATTGGATAATTTAAATCCTGCGATTAATATTTTAAGAGACGATCAATCGATTGGTTTAGTTGGCATTAAGATGTTAGATGAGAAAAAACAATATCGCCAATCTGCTGGTTTATTCCCATCACCTATACGACTTCTAAAATTAAAATTAATGATGTTGATATATGATGGCTTTAGCAATGATAATTTTGACAAAACCCAAAGTATTTTTCAAGTAGATTGGATAGAAGGATCGTTTTTTCTTACGCGAAGAAATTTATGGGAAAAGTTAAAAGGAATGGATGAATCATTCTTTATGTATGCTGAAGACATAGATTTTTGCAAACGTTTAAACGATATGGAAAAAAAGACTGTATATTTACCTGAGCTAAGTTATATTCATTATGGCGGATTTAATTCAAAGCGCAATGAATTATTAAAAATAGCACTAATCCACTATGTAAATAAGCATTTCTCAGGAATAAAGAAATGGATTAGTAGACTAAATATTGAAATAAACTTTTTTGTAAAAAAGCATGCTAAAAAATCTGTTTAAATACTTTCTGCAAAAATCTGGTAAAACATATTTAATTGATGATGATATTCCTAACAGGTTAATTATCTCTGTATTTTGGCGTCGATTCATTATGCTTTGCCGAGGTTATCTTTTTCTAAGGAAACGAGTGTTTTTGGGAAATAAAGTTAAGATAAGAAACAAATCAAATATTGATTTTAGTGATAATTGTACATTGGAAGATTATGTGAAGATTGATGCTTATTCGAAAAATAAAATTCGATTTGGAAATAATTTAAAAATCGGAGCCTTTTCAATTCTAAGTTCAACAAGTCATTTCTCACGTTTTGGCGCAGGTATTAAAATTGGAAACAATTCTGCAATAGGCGAACATTCATTTTTTGGTGCCGCAGGAGGCATTATAATTGGCGAGAATGTAATTATGGGTCAGTATATTAGCTTTCATTCCGAAAATCACTCTTTCGATGATAAAGATACTTCCATCAGAGAGCAGGGAACAACATCACAAGGAATTGTATTGGGAAATAATATTTGGGTGGGAGCAAAAGTAACTTTTCTCGACGGAGCTGAAATTGGTGATAATTGTGTGATTGCAGCCGGAGCAATTGTAAAAGGAAAATTCCCTGATAATAGTCTTATAGGTGGTGTTCCTGCAAAAATTATAAAAATGATTTAAATAATGCAAACTATACTTTTTGTTCATCAGTCCGCCGAATTGTATGGTTCCGACAAAGCTTTATTATCTTTAGTCAAAGAATTACCTAAGCATAATATTCGTCCAATTGTTGTACTACCTGAAGAAGGGATTTTAGTTTTATTACTATGTGAAGCAAAAATTGATTTAATTATTAGCCCCGTAATTAAACTATCTCGGACAATGTTTTCATTTAAAAACCTTGTAAAATTACCGTTTCAATTCTTCTCTTCTTTATATAAATTAAACAAAAAGCTTACAAAGGAATCAATAGATCTTGTTCATTCAAATACATTGGCCGTTTTTCTCGGCGCATTTTATGCAAAATGGAAAAAAATCGACCATATTTGGCATGTTCACGAAATAATTGAAAAACCACAAATTATAAATAGATCTTACCGATTTATTGTTAATGCGTTATCTACTAATGTTGTTTTTAATTCACGGGCGGCATATATTAGCTTAGTTAAAAAGAATATTAAACTTAAAGCTAAATCGTCTATAATATATAACGGAGTTGAAAAACCAAATAATTTATATTCTATAGATGAAATTAATGATTTCAAAAAAAATGAATTGAAAACACCACCCGCTAATATTATTATTGGAATGGTTGGTCGAATAAGTCGATGGAAAGGACAATCTTTTTTACTTGATGCTTTCGATAAACTTCAAAAAGCTAATGAAAAGGTTTCTTTATTAATTATTGGGTCTCCCCCACCCGAACAGGTTTTTTATTTAACCAGGCTTAAGGAAGAAATTGCATTTAGAAATTTAGAAAATAAAGTACATATTATACCTTTTGCTCCTAATATTTGGAAATATTGGTCTTGTATAGATATAGCGGTAGTTCCTTCAATAGAACCCGAACCTTTTGGCTTAGTTGCAGTTGAAGCTATGTATGCCGAAAAGCCTGTTATTGCATCAAAACACGGTGGTTTATTAGAGATTATTAAGCATAATCACTCCGGTCTGTTATTTGAACCAAATAATACCAATGAGCTTCATTCTGCATTGAAACTATTGGTAGATAAGCCTGATCTTAGAAAGTCTTTGGCAAAGAATGGACATAAAATTGCATCAGAGCAATTTACAGTAGAAAACTATGTCCTTCAATTTGTTAACCTGTACAAAAGATAAGTCAAAATGATTAAAGATATTGATGGTCACATATATAAATTCTTTTTTCTTGTATTGCTTTTAATACCACTGCAAATTGTTTCGTTTGAATTCACCTTTGCGATTCTTTTCATTTTGACCATATTTTTCCTTAACAAAAGAAATCAAAAAATTTCCGGCGATTTTATTACAAGCTTCCTATTCCTTATAATATTGATTATCATAGGATTATTCTCAACATTCTTTTATAAATATCATTACTGGGATATCGGAAAAGATTTAGCCTATTTTTCAAAACCCGTACTATTATTATTTCTTGGTTATGCAATAATTCATTCAATTAAAGATAATACTTTTCTCTTCAAAGCTTTTGTTTATATGGGTATTACTTTTGCTTTTCTTCATCTTTTTAAGGTAATTAGTTACGCATACTTGTTCGGTTCTAGTATAAATACAATAAGAAATGTAACTGGTTTATCAAATCATGTTGAACTTCTTGCTCTGGTATTTTTGATACTATCCTTGAAATATCAGAAGATGAGTATATTTGGCAATAAGAAAACTACCTATGCTGTTTTAAGCTTGCTTATTATATCTTTCTTTCTCTATTTTTCAAGAACAATGTGGGTCGCTGTTTTTCTTTTGTTATTAACTGCGTCTGGATATACAAAAATAAGTTTAAAAGCTATTAAATATATTGGCGTTGCAATACTCTTAATAGCTAGTTTTTATATCTATTTGTTTTCTATTGAAATCCCCAGAGATCAACCAGGAGTTTCAGCATTTTTGTATAAAATGAAAATTGCTCCTGAAGAAATTTTTATGCCTAAAGTGGATTTGGAAAATCATGCTGCATTATGGGATCATTGGAGAGCATACGAAGCTAAAATGGCATTTGATCAGATGGAAAATCATCAGCATTTAATAGGGCGTGGATTTGGGTCATTAGTTGATTTACAATTTGTTGCACCATTAAATGATGTCGGAATGCGCTACATCTCTCATCTTCATAATGGCTATGCAATGATATATTATAAAACAGGTATAATTGGCTTACTGTTCTATTTATTATTTTTATTAAACCTTTATTTATTTACGTTTTATAAAAAGCTAAAAAATAAAGATATTCCTATAACAAATTTAATTGCTGCTATTGGAATATATCTGGTATTTAGTACGTTAATTATTACCGGAGCATATAATTTAAGTGATATATATTTATTAGCTTTAGGTGGATTTTTAGCTTTATACAATAAACTAAAATTGCAAAGTAGAATTGAAAAGATAGAGTAATTTCAGTAAATTATTAAAAAATATATGAGAATTGGAATTTTAGGAACTCGTGGAATACCTAATCGATACAGCGGTTATGAACAATTTGCTGAATACTTTTCCCAATATATGGTTCAAAAAGGGCATGATGTTAGTGTATATTCTTCTTCACTTCATTTTTTTCAAGAGGAAGAGTATAATAAGGTAAAATTAATTCATCGTTTCGATCCTGAAGATAAACTTGGCACATTTGGGCAATTCATCTATGATTTAAATTGCATTTTAGATAGCAGGAAGCAAAACTTTGATGTGCTTCTGCAATTAGGATATACAAGCAGCTCAATTTGGGGTTGGCTTTTACCAAAAAATACTGTTATTGTGAGCAACATGGATGGTTTGGAGTGGAAGCGTTCGAAATATAATTGGGCTGTCCAAAAATTTTTAAAATTCGCAGAATATTTAGCAATTCGCACTTCCGATTTTTATATTTCTGATTCAAAAGGAATACAATCCTACCTCATATCAAAATATGGCATTTCCACAGAATACATTGCTTATGGTGTTAAATCTGAACAAGAAATTAGTACTAAATTATTTACTAAACTTAATTTAGAATCAGGTAATTATAATATGCTAATTGCTCGTATGGAACCTGAAAATAATATAGAAACTATTCTTGAGGGTGCAATCAATTCAACTAATAATCAACCTTTTATAGTTATTGGTAATTATGAAAATACTTATGGTAGGAAGCTACTAAAAAAATTCTCCAGAAACGAAAATATTCGATTTATCGGTCCTATTTATGATATGCCTGCACTAAATTACTTACGAGAGAATTCCAATTTGTATTTTCATGGACATAGTGTTGGTGGAACTAATCCATCATTATTAGAGGCAATGGCTTCTAAAGCTTGTATATGTGCTCACGATAATCCATTTAATCGGGCTATATTAGAAGATGGAGGATTTTATTTTCAAACTTCAATAGATATAACTAAATTGCTTGACTCTGAACAAATAATAGATTGCAATGATAGAAAAGAGCAAAATAGGAAGAACGTAATTGAAAATTTTTCCTTGGATAAAATTAATGGATTGTATGAAACTTTTTTAGAATCATGTTTAAAAACTTAAAAAGCTTATCAATTGCAGATATATTGCTGCTGCTTGTTTTAATTACATTGCCTCTACCTGAGCATTGGAACTCGAAAGCGCTTTTGATTATACTAGTATTTGTTTTGTATAACTTTTATAAAAGTTTTGAACTAAAATTTCCTAAAATTGGTTGGTTATATATTTTATTCTTTGTTTTCGCAAGCTTTTCATTTTTTTGGTCATCAGATAAGAATGAAACACTTAAAGCTATTGTCCGTCTTTTTCCTTTATTACTATTTACATTAGCTTACAAGCATATTTTCAAGTTTAGTTCTATTGATAGGGTTTTAAGAATAAGCGCATTTATTTTTCTATTTTATGGAATTCTATGGCTGGTATTAGCTTATTATCGCTTTCTTCAATTTCATTCTTCTGAAACATTTTTCTATCACGAACTTACATCTCCTTTTGGAGCTAGTGCTATCTATATTGCATTGATATTCGGACTATTATATGTTTTTCTACTTTATCAATTACTTTTTCAAATCAGTAAAAATAAAACTACCGATTTTTTTTTAACCTTTCTCTTACTTGCCTATCAATTACTGCTTAGTTCAAAAATGATCTTGAGTATACTCATTATTGTATCTCTAATTTTGCTTATATTTTATCTTCGAAAAAAAAGGGCGAATAAAAGAATTCTACCTATTGTTTTAATTCTAAGTATTAGTTTAATAGTTGTTTTTGGAATATCTTCATTTACTAAAAACCGATTTAAGGATATTTTAAATTATCAACATATTGAGAATGTTTTTTTCCAAGAATATTTTGGACCAGGATATTACTGGAATGGACTTTCATTGAGATTATTTCAATTGCGATGTTTTTACGAAATTGAAAAAGATCCAAGTTTCAATAGTTTTCGAGGAACAGGCATTCACGCCAGTCAGCCCGTTTTGAACAAAAAGTATTTACAATATGATTTATATAGAGGACCTAATGGAGAAGGCGAAAATGATGGCTATTTTATCTATAATTTTCATAATCAATATGCTCAATTATTGATTGAAATTGGTGTGTTTGGAGGTATATTAATTGTTTTGATGCTTTATTTCTTTGTACTATATCCTTTAAAAAGCAAGAACATATTGTTATTTGCAGTAACAATTATATTTATTTCTTTCGCACTGACTGAATCCTATCTTTTAAGACATAAAGGCATAGTGAGTTTTGTGCTTTTTCCATTACTTGCTATCTACTATTTCGAAAGCCAAAAACAAATCCCTAATTCATAGAAATAAACATGTTAGATTATATTTTGATTTGGAGTAAAAATACCGATGCTTAATAAATTGAAATTATTTTCATAATTAAAATAATCATCTAGTAAATTCGTTATATTTTTGCACATAAGATATTTGCCAAATAATACATGAAAACTCGTTACTCAGTTTATTTGAGACCATCTACTATTATTATAGATTTACTAGTTTTGAATCTATGGCTATACCTATTTATTATTCTTCCCGATGCAATTCACGGAATGGAAATCGTGAACTTTTTATTAATGATGAATTTAGGTTGGTTCCTTGGCGCAAATATTTTAGGTATATATCATATCTTCCGATTAACTAAGTTTAGTAGAATTATTAAAGATGTAATGAAACAAATGCTTGTTTTTTCATTTATGGCTTTTGCTTTTTTTACTATCTATCGAATTAATTTATCAGAAAATTTGGTGAATTATACTTTTCAAATGCTCATCTTCTTGGGAAGCTCAATAATATTACTTCGCTCACTCTCCTACTTTTTTATTAAGCGTTGGCGCTTGATGGGAGGTAATTTCCGAAATGTGATTATTGCCGGTAGTGATGAAAATGCTAAAAAGCTTGCGAATTTTTTTAACAATCGCAGAGACTTTGGTTATCGGTTTCTGGGCTATTTTTCAAACAATAAAACAGATTTATCCATTATTGGAAGTTTAGATGATATCAATGCTTTTGCTGAGAAAACAAATCTGCATCAAATTTATTGCAATGTTGGCGAATTGAAAGTAGATGAAATCAATGCATTAATTCGCTTTTCTGAAAACAATTTAATCGAGATTAAGTTTATTCCTGACTCTAAAGTTGATTATGGCCAAAATTTGACTTTACAGTATTACGACTATATTCCTGTATTTGCTTTGCGCGAAATTCCATTTCAAACCGATATAAAATGGATCAAACGGAGTTTTGATATTGTTTTCTCGTTCTTTGTTATTATATTGATATTAAGCTGGTTAATCCCTATTTTAGGACTTTTAATCAGGCTGGAATCTAAAGGCCCGATAATATTTAAACAAAAACGTAATGGTCTGAATAATGGTGAATTTAATGTATTTAAGTTTCGTTCTATGTTTGTCAATGGATATTCTAATAAGATACAAACCAATCCAGATGATCTTCGCTTAACCAAAATCGGGAAATTTATTCGACGATACAGTATAGATGAAATGCCACAGTTTCTCAACGTATTATTTGGGAGTATGTCAGTAGTAGGCCCTCGACCACATCCTGTTTTTCTCACCGAACAATATGCCAAAATAATTGATAAATATATGGTAAGGCATTTTGTTAAACCTGGTGTTACTGGCCTAGCTCAAATAAAAGGTTATAGAGGCGAAATACTGGATACAGAACAAATGAGAAATCGAATTAGACTGGACAAATTTTATATCGAAAATTGGAGCCTCTTGTTTGATATTGAGATTGTTATCAAAACATTTCTTAATACTTTTAAGAAGAATCAAAAAATTTATTAAAACTACTTTCCACGTCCCTGAACCACAATTAAAACAGTCCAAATCATTATCTTAAAATCCATTGCTAAGGACATATTCTCCAAATAAAGAATATCGTATTGCATGCGCTCAATCATTTCATCTATATTTTCGGCATATCCAAACTTAACTTGGCCCCAGCTTGTCATTCCAGCTTTAACTTTTTGCATGAGCTTAAAATGTGGTGCGCATTCTACTATTTTGTCGATATAAAATTGTCGTTCCGGACGAGGTCCAACAATCGACATATCGCCTTTAAGTACAGTTAAAAATTGGGGAATTTCATCGATTCTAAGTTTTCTGATAAATGCGCCAAAAGGTGTTATCCTACTATCAATTTTACTTGAGAGTTGAGGCCCATTAGATTCTGAATTAGTATACATTGAACGAAATTTGATCATTTTAAAACTTTTGCCATTTTTACCTACTCTTTCTTGCGGGTAAAAAATTGATCCAGGCGATGATAACTTTACAGCTATAGCCGCAATGATAAAAACAGGACTCAATAGAACAATTGCAATAAGCGATAAAGCAATATCAATCAGACGTTTAATACTGAACTGCCAGGCAGGCATTAAATCAGGGGATATTTCTATAAAAGGAGTTAGGAAACTGCCTGTAGTCTTAATACTTCTAAACGTATGTTCATTAAACAAAGGGCTAATTTTAATCACCACATCAAAAAGTTCAAGCTCAGTAATTATTGATGCAACCAAATCGGATTCAGACTTCTCAATTGCAATAAGCACTTCTTCTACTTTATATTCATTAATTAGCTTAGGCAAATCCGAAATTTTACCCAAGTGTGGCAAAAAAGATTCTAAATTGTATTTATCCTGTTCCTGTACACTTACAAAGCCAATAAATTTATTGCCTGAACAATGCTTCTGCTTCTCTAAATCGTTAAATACTTTAACAGCATTAGCATTTGCCCCAATTAATATTGTATTAAAACCTATTTTTCGAGAATGAATTTTTTTAATCGTTCTATGAGTAATAAACAAACGCCCCAAATAAGTTAACATAAAGTGACTCAAAAAGAAAACCAAAAACAATTGAGTCAAATTTGTACCGATAAAAGCAGTGTCCTTAGCTATAATAATAAAGAAAAAGATAAAAACACCAATGAGGGAAGTTATAATTGTCTCTTGAAGTTCAATTAAGCGTGTCTTTTTATACACACGTCGATACATTCCAGCAAAAACATAAAGTATATTCCAAATGAGTGGATACAATACCAATCCAATCCAAAAAGCGGATTCATAAAATACGCTGTAAATATTTATTGATAAAGAACTATCAATAACTGATTGCCGATAAATAAAAAAGCTAATCCACACCAATCCAGCTGATAAAATATCAATCAAAATATATTTGAATTTATGGAGTGTCTTATTCATTTCCTTAATTTATACAATCGAATTATGATAATTATAAAAATGTAATTATTATCTAATCATTGCAATATTTAAAGGTCTATAATGTATTTTACAAAAAATAATATCCATAATAAATGCAAAACGACTGATTTAGAATATCCTAATTTTTGATCTTGAGTTGTTATCTCAATACAAAAGTAATTTTTTTTGACACGTTTGAATTGTTTATTTTCGCAAAAAGATAATTAACAATAGAAATGCTAAACGACACATATAAACATCGAGGACTACGTAAGAAACTAGTTGATACTATCAGCCGCAAAGGAATTAAGGATGAAGCTGTTTTACAAGCTATTAACAATATTCCCCGACATTTATTTTTAGACTCATCATTTTTAGAATTTGCTTATCAAGATCAAGCTTTTCCAATAGGTTCAGGACAAACAATTTCTCAACCTTATACTGTTGCTTTCCAAACAGAATTGCTTGAAGTTAAACAAGGTGATACGATATTGGAAGTTGGAACTGGAAGCGGATATCAAGCCTGTGTTTTTGGAGAAATGGGAGCTAAAGTTTTCAGTGTAGAAAGACAAAAAAAACTTTTTGATAAAACAAAGAAGTTTTTGAGTCAGTTTAATTACCGTATAAAGCTTTTTTATGGTGATGGTTATAAAGGATTGCCATCATATGGTCCATTTGATAAAATAATTGTTACAGCTGCTGCGCCTTTTGTTCCAGAAGAATTATTGAAACAATTAAAAATTGGCGGTCGTTTGGTGATACCTGTTGATATTGCTAAAAATTTACAGGAAATGGCTTGTATTCAGCGAATTAGCGAAAACGATTACGAAAAACGTCTTCATGGCCAATTTCGCTTTGTCCCTATGTTAGGCAATAAAGCGAATGATTAGTATTGCGGAATAATATAGATTTTATACCTTTACTTGGTTATGATCAGTCTCAAGGTATATCTAATGCCGATAGATCAACAAAACCGCAAATTGAACGAAGTGAAAATATGCGGCATTTAGTTGACTAATCGGTATTACTATTTGCTCTCATCTAACTTGACTTCTCAAAAAAAATTCGAACAGGCAGATAAATACTTAGAGCTAGCGTTGATATGTAAACAGGTAGAAAAAGGACATTAATCATCAAACTCCGATTCATTTAATCTTTTCAACCTTTGCATTAAACTAGGATGTGAATAGTAAAAGAAAATGTATATAGGATGTGGGTAAATTTTTGAGAGATTGTTTACAGTTAGTTTAATTAATGCCATCCCTAAAGCCTTTGTCTGTCCATACTTTGATGCAAATGCATCGGCAGCATATTCATTAGCTCTGGAAATGAAGTTAAAAAATAAACCAAATAACAAGCTTATAGGGCTATAAATTAGACTGAATCCTATAATTCCCAGGTAGAAAGAAGCATTTACATGCTCATTATTACCAGCAACTGCTTGAGCTAAAGCTATTGCAATCTCACTGTCTTTTGAAATAAAGAAAGATAATATAAAAAGCATGAATCCTGTCTGAATTATGCTTAATGATATGCCAATAACAGTATGTTTTTTCTTATAATGGCCAATTTCATGCGCTAAAACTGCTACTAATTCTTCTTCTTCTAAATCTTTAATTAAAGTATCATAGAGTACAATTCTTTTTTTAGAACCAATTCCACTAAAATAAGCATTTGCTTTAGTTGATCGTTTTGATCCATCAATAGTATATATATTATTTAATCTAAAACCTGCTTCTTGGGCAAATGTCTCTATAGCAGATCTCAAACTGCCTTCATCCAAAGGACTTTGCTTATTGAAAAGAGGAACAATGATTTCAGAATAAAAAGCTGTAAAAAGCAAACTAATTATACTGATTGTTAACCAAGCCAACCACCAAAAATTTGAACCTGACAGATCATAAATAAAAACGATTAAAGTTAATATACCACCGCCAATTAATGCAACCAACAACAAAGCTTTAAGTTTATCAAATACAAATGTTTTAATAGATGTTTTATTAAAACCGAATTTAGCTTCCAAATAAAATGTGTGATATATTGAAACCGGAAGTGTAATTATATCAGAAACAATTGCCAGTAAGCCAAAAAACAATAAGTTTTGAAGAATATAATGCTCACTGATATTTCTAACAATAGTATCAGCAAGAGCAAAACCTCCAAAATAAAAGAAAATGAGTATGACAATAAATTGAATAACAGAAACTAATAGGCCAAATCTGAGTTTTGCCTGTTCATAGGCTTGAGACTTTTCATATTTTTCCTGGTTATAAACTTTCGACAAAAATAAAGGAAGTGGTTTTTGCGGATAAAAATAATTCAGCAAAGTCAATCCATTTTCCAATAAAAAATTTAGAATTAAAAATGCAATTATTAGGTAAAAAAAAGTATTTGCCATTATATTATTTTGAAATTGATAAAAAAAGAAGACTGCATGATAAAATTTTAGCGAACAGGCCTGATAAAAAAATCATTTAATTCTAAGTACTCATACCACCGCAAACATTAATAACTTGCCCTGTAACATAAGTAGAAAGTTCAGAAGCTAAGAAAGTTGCAACATTCGCAACATCATCGGCTTGGCCTGCACGACGCAAAGGAATTGTTTTAACCCACTCTTTCCTAACTTCTTCAGGCAATTTTTCAGTCATTTTAGTTTCAATAAATCCTGGAGCAATTGCATTGCATCTAATGCTACGAGAGCCTAATTCTTGAGCTATCGATTTGGTAAAACCTATTAATCCTGCTTTGGAAGCTGAATAATTCGATTGACCTGCATTTCCATTTACACCAACAACAGAACTCATATTAATAATTGATCCTGAGCGCTGTTTCAACATATACTTCTGTACTGCTTTAGTAAGGTTGAAAACTGATTTAAGGTTAATATTTATAACCAAATCCCAATCAGCCTCCGTCATTCTCATTAAAAGATTGTCGCGAGTAATTCCTGCATTGTTAACTAAAATATCAATCTGACCAAATTCTTTTGCAATGTCATCTACTAATTTTTCTGATTGATCAAAAGAACTTGCATCAGAAGCATAGCCTTTAGCTTTAACACCAATTGCTTCTAGCTCTTTAACAAGCGATTCCACGTTTTCGTCAATTATCAAATCAGAAAAAGCAATATTTGCTCCTTTCTTTGCAAATTTTAAACATATAGTACGACCTATACCGCGTGATCCGCCAGTAATAAGTGCTGTTTTTCCTTCTAAAAGTTTCATTCTTAATTAATTTTTAATTAGTATAGAATAGATTTCGCATATGATAAATTCATCCATTTTATTTTAACGAATATGCACGTATTGGAATAAAATATTTCACTTAGATTTTACAAATTTCCGATGCCAAAGATAAAAAAAATGCAATAGCCTCAAATTTTAATAAATCGGAATTTTACGATAGAGATACTTGCCCTAAATCTTAATTTGCTACGAAGTTGTTTTCAGAAACAAACGTACTTTAGCTCCTTTGCTTACTTTATTTTCAATGTCAATCCTTCCTTCATGAGCCTGAACAATAAGCTTTGCTGCCGTAAGATTGAGTCCAAATCCCTCGATATCATGCTGTTTCTCACCTGTAAAAGGCTCAAATGCATAAGACAAAGCTTCATCTGAAAATCCGCAACCATTGTCAATTATTTCACAAACTAAATATCCATCAATATCGTAAACATTGAGATTTATTCTAGCTTCCTTTGTTGAGAATTTTACAGCATTATCAAGTAAACTATATAAAACTTTCTCCATAAGTAACTGATCTAACTTTAAAATAGAGGATTTAATTTGAGTTGATTGAATGAATTCTACATGCTTTTCACCCATCCACTTAATATAAATCTTTTCTTTTACACCATTAAGCAATTGAACAAAATCTATATTTTCATTTTGAATTTTATAAGTATCAACATTTAGCTGCGTTATAAGCAAAGAGAGTTCAGAGAAATTTAATAGACGCTCTGCAGACTCTATTGTAAGGTCTATTAGTTCTGAATTACCATCTTCAATCTCTTTTTTTAATAAGTCTAAAAAACCTATCATTCCGTTCAATGGGGTTCTTATTTCATGACTAATCAATCCTAAGAATGCTGATTTAGCTTTGTCAAGAGTTTTGATTTTTTTGTTGGCTTTAACAAGCTCAGCTGTTCTCTCTTGAATAATTTCTTCCAACTGGTTATTTAATATTTCCAGCTCATTTCTACTCTTTTTCAACTCGATATGAGTTGCTACTCTTGCTAGTAATTCACTGGTATTAAATGGTTTAGTAACATAATCTTGTGCACCTTCTTCGAATCCTTTTATAATGCTTTCAGTATCATTTTTGGAAGTTAAAAATATGACTGGTGTTTTACTTGTTTTTTTATTTTTTCGCAAAATTCGACAGACTTCATATCCATCCATATCTGGCATTATGATATCTAAAAGAATTAAATCAAATTCGTTATCACTCGCCTGTAAAATTGCCTCATGACCATTTTGAGCATAAGTAATTTTATAATTTTGCTTGAGTAGTAAATTGCCTAATACCACAAGATTTTCAGGTTCATCGTCAACTATCAACAATTTATAAAAAGATTTCGCCATTGTTCAATTATTTGATAATCAACTAAGCTCACAATTAAATAAAGGAAAAACAATATAAGAAATTATTTCACATTTTCATCATTTAAAAGATTGTATATACTCGACTTTCCAATATCTAACTTATCTGCAACAACTCTAACTTTATTGTCATACTTTTTAAGAAAATACCGTACAATCTTATTATAATACTCTTTCATGGTAAGTTCTGTAGAGAAGATATCTTCAACTGCGCCCAAAGAACTAAAATTTAAATCAGTGTCATCAATTACATTGCTATTCGATAAAACCGTAGCTAATTCTATCACCGATTTAAGCTCACGTACATTTCCCGGGAAATGATAGCCTTTTAATTTATCCTGAGCTTTAATGCTTAGGCTTTTGGGAACTAATTCATTTTCTTCACAAAATTCATTTATAAAATGACGTGCTAATACTAGCACATCTCCTTCGCGTTCGCGTAAAGGTGGAATATGTATAGGCAAACCTAATAATCGATAATAGAGATCTTCGCGAAAAGTTCCCGCTCTAACCAAATCTGCTAAATTTTTGTGAGTAGCTATAATGATGCGCGTGTTGATCTTAATAACAGTATTTCCACCAACTCTCGATAGCTCATTTTCTTGAAGGACCCGTAAAATCTTACTCTGCATATTTAAATCCATATCCCCAATTTCATCTAAAAAGAGGGTTCCTTTACTAGCTTCTTCAAATTTCCCGATTTTACGAGAATTGGCACCAGTAAATGCTCCTTTTTCATAGCCAAATAATTCACTTTCGATTAATTCTGATGGAATTGCCGAAACGTTTACAGCAACAAATGGCCCATTCGTACGTTCAGAATTATAATGTATTGCTTTGGCAACTAAATCTTTACCAGTTCCAGTTTCACCGGTAACAGAAACATTTATATTTGTTTTTTTAGCTTTTTCAATTAGGATAAAAATGTTTTTAAGGACACTGCTATTGCCAATAAATAGATTAGATACTTCATATTTTTTGTTTACTTCAGTTTCTAATTCATCAATCTTTTTTTCATAGCCACTGATTTTTTTGACTTTCTCCATCGACATCCATAAACGATCTTTCAATTCTTGGTCCTTTACAATATAATCAAAAGCACCCTCTTTTAACAGGTTCACAGCAACTCGGATATCGTTTTGAGCAGAAATAATTACGATTGGAAAATTTTTATTATAATTATGAAAACCCTGCATTACTTCCATCCCATTCATTCCGGGAAGATTATAATCCAAAATAATTAAATCTGGATTTTGATAACGTTGAGCTAAGGCCTCTTTACCATTCGTAAAAAGAGTTATTTCATTTTCAGGGTTAAGCGAAAGATAATAGAGGATGGATTTTCCAAAAATCACATCGTCTTCAATAATAAATATTTTCAAAATATGGACCTTTTCCAACAAATATACAATTTTTGCAAGACAATTAATTATCATGTAAAAAAAAATATTGAAATAAAATTGAACATTAAAAAAAGGAAATAAAAGGATTTGTACATTTGCGACTAAATTATAAAAAAATGAGCAAATATAACCCTTACAGTTGGCTAAGTATTCTTGCCTTTTTAATATTCTTATCGCCAAATTTACAAGCACAAAATTTGCAGAAAGTAAGTATTGGCTTCTATAATTTGGAAAATTTATTTGATACTATTGATACTCCCGAAGTAAACGATACTGAATTTACTCCTGAATCAAAAAAGAATTGGAATTCGCATTTGTATTTCGATAAACTTGATAATATGGCTAAAGTTCTAGCACAAATAGCTATAGATAAAACACCTGAAGGACTTGCCATAGTAGGATTATGTGAGGTTGAAAATAAAGAAGTTATTGAAGATTTAGTAAATCACCCAATTCTAAAATCGCGTAACTATAAAGTTTCACATATTAATTCTCCAGACAAAAGAGGAATTGATGTTGCCTTAATTTATCAATCATCTAAGTTTGAATTGGAAAGCACACTTGCATTCCCCTTAAAAATTGAAGGTAAACTGGATTTCTATTCACGCGATCAATTATTAGTAAGCGGAAAACTCCTTGGCGAAAAAGTTCATCTATTAATTAATCATTGGCCCAGCCGTAGTGGAGGAGAAGAAATATCCATGCCTTATCGTAAGGCTGCGGGCGATTTGAGCAGATCAGTCTCTGATTTTATTTTAAGCCTCGACTCAAAAGCCAAAATTATAATTATGGGCGATTTGAATGATGATCCACACAATGCGAGTGTTACTGAACATTTAAAAGCTACCGGTGATAAAAATTTACTGAAACATGGATATTTTTATAATCCATATGCTATGCTTCATAGTCCTGAAAACTTTGGATCTTTGGCATACCGTGGAAAATGGAATCTATTCGATCAGATTATTGTAACTCCTTCGCTTATAAAAGCAAAACGCAATAAATGGAAGTTGAAGGATGCTTACGTTTTTGATGAAGAATTTCTAAAAAATCAAGAAGGTGATTACAAAGGATTTCCTTTTCGCACTTATGCAGGTAACAGATATTTAGGTGGTTACAGCGATCACTTTCCTGTTTATATTGTTTTAGAGAGATAATTTGTTCTAAACATTAAAACGAATATTTAAGATATCGCCATCGGCAACTATGTAATTTTTTCCTTCTATAAACAGTTTACCTTTATCTCGACAAGCAGATTCCGAACCTAAGTTGATAAAATCTTCATAATGCATAACTTCGGCTCGAATAAAACCACGTTCCAAATCGCTGTGAATAACTCCTGCTGCTTCAGGTGCTTTTGTACCTTTTTTAATCGTCCAGGCACGATTTTCCTTATCTCCAACAGTAAAAAATGATTGCAGATTTAACAAATCGTAAGCAGAGCGAACCAATTTATCAACTCCCGGTTCTTCTAAACCGGCATCAGAAAGAAACTCTTTTCTATCTTCAGCATCTTCTAATTCAGCAATTTCTGCTTCCAACGCTCCTGCAATAATCAAAATCTGAGGATTTTCACCGACTAATCCTGCTTTCAATTGGTCGACATATTTATTCCCGCTATTTGCAGCTGAATCATCAACATTGCAAACATATAGCATTGGCTTATCTGTTAATAAATACATATCGTTGATAAAAATCTTTTTATCAACCACAGATACTTCAAAATCTCGCACATTGAGCATATCTTCCAAATGTGACTTTAATTTGCCAAGAACATCTATTCCTTGCTGGGCACTTTTATCACCTGTTCGTGCAAGTTTTTCCATGCGTTGAAGCTTACGCTCAACTAAATCTAAATCACGGATTTGCAATTCAAAATCAACAATTTCCTTATCCCTTAAAGGATCTACTGAACCCTCAATATGAGGTAAATTATCATCATCAAAACAACGCAAAACGTGAATTAATGCATTAGTTTGTTGTATATCAGCCAGAAACTTATTTCCTACACCTTCTCCCTGACTTGCACCTTTTGTCAATCCTGGAATATCGACTAAATCAACAGTTGCTGTAACTATCTGTTTTGCAGGCAATAGATTATCGATTACTGGTAAGCGTGGGTCGATAACATTAACCATTCCCACATTCGATTTATTTGTTGAAAAAGCAAAACTTGAAATTTCTGCCTTAGTATTTGATACGCAATTAAAAATTGTTGTCTTTCCTATATTCGACAATCCTATAATTCCACATGTTAATGCCATTCTTTACCTAATTTTAAGCTGTAATAGAATCCGAAGATTCCTTTTATGAAAATTTGCGCAAAGGTAAACTATTTGATTTGTTCTCAGCAAGAAATGATTCGGCTAATCAAGCCTTTTCCCATTCGTTGGTTTGAAAGTTATATTTTTTAATAACTCTGCATGGATTTCCAACCGCAACTGAATATGGCGGAATGCTTTTGGTCACAACACTTCCTGCACCGATTTGGCATCGTTTTCCAATTGTTACTCCTGCAAGAACCACAGAGTTTGCTCCGATATGAGCATCTTCATCAATAATAATTCCTTTTATATCAAGTGCTTGTGTACTGGAATTTTCATTACCGTCTTTATATCCATGATTGAATCCGCCCAAAAACACATGCTGTCCTGTACCGCTTCCATCTTTCAAAGTAACAGGCCCGATAATTACCGTGCCAATTCCGATGCGGCATCTGTTTCCAATTAACACATCTCCCACTCCATTATTAATGGTTGTAAAACTTTCGATTATCGTATTTGTCCCAACATCAAATTTATTGTAAGGGAATACATCAATACGCGAATGCCGATGTCTTATCAGACTGTTTTTTCCCTTCTTATGAAAGAATGGATTAACAAATAAACGAATCCAAAGGCGGGGACGTGGTCGACGTGGCGGATGTATCATCCACATTACCAATTCTTTAATACGCGGATCTGATTTTAGTTTTTCTTTTAAGCCCATAATATTATTATTTCGGCCACCCTTTTTCAAAGGAGTCAATATATTTATAAATCTCTTTTACATTATTTTCCCAACTGTGACTTAATCCATAGGCTTTTCTTTGCTTTTGCAATTCTTCAGAATTTTCATACAAAGCTTTTTGCACATTTTCAACCCATTCTTGATGAGTTGAAGCCAAATAGGTATTTTCCCTAAAATATTCCATAGCTTTTGTTGCCGTGGCAGCTGTTGGTTTTCCAATGGCTAAATATTCATCTATTTTTCGTGGATAGTTTCCTATTGTTGCATCATTTATCAATTGAGGATTCATACAAACATCAAATCCCTTGATATAGCTTGGAAGCTCCAAAGAATCGCGACTGCCCAAAAAATGCACATTGCTTAATTGATGCAATTCGGAATTTTTAAAATTGTCGTCTTCGGGACCAACTAAAACAATTTGCCATTCTTTTTTTGCCTTTGCCATATATACAAGCAAATCAATATCTAAACGTCTGCTGGAAAGAAATCCTACATAACCGATAATTGGTTTTTTAATGCTTTTAATATCTGCCGGAATTTGAATGCCGTTATCAGAATCATTGAACAAACTAACATCGCAACCTTGTCCGACCATATAGGAATGCTTGTTAAATTGAGTACCATATTCGGCATAAAGAGTACTGTTATTAGCTACTACATTAGCTTTTGCGATAAGAATAGGCTCAAGACGAATTCCATGTTTACTCCAATACGGATTCTTAGTCAGATAATCGCGCATATAATAGACATAGGTTTTAGGCTTTAAAAATTCTTTCAAATAGAGGCCAAGAAACATTGAACTGTCGTTAAAAATTATAAAATCTTTAAATCCAAGTCGATCAACAGCGGATTGAATATCTTTTGCAAAAGTTTTATTTCGTTTTTTATTGATCAGGTCATAGAGAATGCCATCGGGAATAAAATTGATTGATTCAACCATATGTTTTGGGTACAGATTCCACATATTCTTTTTAATCTCTACCAAGTCAGTTTCCAATCCTTTACCGATATGAACACGCTTTTCTATTCTTTCATCGCTACTAGCTCTTTTCTTAGTATTTCGATCAAGCGGTGGATTAACATATAGTACACGATTGTACCGTGCCATTTCTTCTGCAATATTTTTACAATTGCTTCCAATTTCAATATCCCAAGCCTGAATTCCCATTACAATAATATCTCTACCTATTATCATTTTTGTTTTTTTGTTGTTTAATATTCGTTCCCTTACTGCTATGTTTTGTATGTAAAAATTGTTTATTGGCTCCTTTTACTTTTATTAAAGATAAGAACATATGATAGAATCCAATTGGGAGTAATATAATTGCTTTTAGAGTTTTATGAGAGTAAAATTTTCCCGGAACAGACATAAGAAGAGCTATAACAACAACAATAAATAAAGCTATCCAGGCTAAAGCAATTGGATGAGGAATAAAAAATATGCTGATAAGAAAAGTAATTCCTAAAAGGCCTATTAAAAGAATGCGAGGTAGAAGAAAAGTTTGAAAAGCTTTATTAAAATAATCGTAATTACCTTTAGTTATCAGTGCAGCTATTCCAGGAAGAAAAGCCTTTTTAAAATAAACCCATTGAGCACTTAGCCATCGGCGTCGTTGATGTTGAAATACATCAGCTTTTTGTACTTTCTCGTCATAACAATAGGCATCGTGAATATATTCTATTGTAACGCCATCTTTACACATTTTAAGATCAATTTCTTTATCAAATCCTCCAATGGCATGAACATTCTTCATCAAGTCTTTGAAAAAGCTATATTCAAAAGCCATTCCTGAACCAATGAGAGCAGATGAAAAACCTAAAGCCCTTGCTCCTTTTCTAAATATATGGTTATTTATTTCTTCTGAGATTGCATCTAATATTGCAAAACCTGTATCCATATTTTTAGCAATACGATGACCCTGAACCGCAATAAATCCAGTTTGAAATGCAGAATTAATTTTAGACAAAAAGTCTTCTTCAATCAAATTGTCTGCATCTAATATAAGAGCTACATCATAATCATCCCCAATAACTTCCATTGCTTTGTTTAATGATTTTGATTTAGTACTTTTATCAAAGGAAACTTCTATGAGCTTTATTGGTAATTTGTGTAATTCTGCCAAAGTGGTATCTTTATATGAATCTGCTATGGCGATAACATCAAATTTTTCCTTTGGATAATTTTGTTCCAGTGCATCTCTACAAACCTCAACAATGATTTCATCCTCTTTGTATCCTGGAATTAGAATAGCAAATTTACGTTTAAGATTATCTTTTGATATTCTCTTTCTAAGAGGCATTAGACCACCAATGGCAAAAATAAAAATGTAAACTGCTGTTATTGCAATATATACGTAAATTATCCAATTGAGAATTTCAAATAATATAATAGCTATATTCATCATGGTTTTAGTTTATTTGTTATCTAATGTTGGATTAAACTGTACTTTTTTAGCGCTCAAATTATAGAAATGCCACAAAACACCTTTACTGTATGCAATTATAAATTTTGGACCACCTTTAATAGCACTTGAAATTGTATTCTTTGGAATAGCTATGAACATTTGATATAAAACAGCTAAGAAATAAGTAAATCCAAAGAAATTTCGCCTAAGATACAATATTCTATTTCTTGTCATATAATACGAGCGAAGTGCACTAATACGACCGCCAGTAGATACTGATTCCTTATGATATATAAGCGAATTATGAACATAATATATTTTGTAGCCCGCATTTCTAATACGGTGAGCCCAGTCCAATTCTTCATAATATAAAAAGAACACTTCCGACATTAGACCAACTTCTTTGATTACTTTCATCGAAATCATCATAGCAGCACCATGACCGGAGGCAGCCTCTGCATCTTTTTCATACTGACCAATATCTTTTTCCTCATAACCAATCGCACCACCACGCTGAGTAATAGGATTAATATGCTCATATCCTGCATATTGCAACAATTCAGGAGAATGAAAAAATTTAATTTTTGGACTAACAATGCCCATTTTCGGGTTACTTTCCATTTTTTCAACCAAAGGTTCTAAAAAACCTGTATCTACTTCAGTATCATTGTTTAACATTAGAATATATTTCCCTTTGGCTGCTCTAATGCCTAAATTATTACCACCAGCAAAACCAAGGTTCTTTTTGCTTTTAATATAAATAATCTCAGGGTATTTTTCTTTCACTATATTCGGATTTCCTTCTGGACTAGCGTTATCAACAATAATAATTTCAATATTTGAATATGATATTTGTTTCAACGATTTAATCATCTCAAGAGTAATCTCGCAATGACCAAATTGTACTGAAACAATAGAAATGAGAGGTTTTTCAGTCATAAAAATATCTTTAATAATTGAATTTAGTTTAGATAAAAATGAATTCAAATAAGGATTCTAAATTACAAAAAATTAAGATGGAACAAAAAAATAAAATCCATACTCAATGTTGCTTTATAAGCTTTTTATATTTACATGCCAAAAACTATAATCTTGGGTTATCAAAAATTTCTTTATTAAAGATGTTTTTTAGGTTCCAAAGTAATCCAGACCAATAAGCTTTTGCTAATTTACCTCTTCCTTTTAAAAGAAATACTATACCATTTTTCCATACTGCTATGGATAATTGATAAAGTAATGCTACAAAAAAATCGTAACCATGAATATTCCTTCGCATAAAAACTATCCTATTTCGAGTAAGATAATACGTTTTTAAAGCGCTGTCATTACCTGTAGTTACTGAGGCTTTATGGTAAACAAGCGAATTGTGAACAAAGAATATCTTATATCCAGCATTTCGTATACGCAGGCACCAGTCGGCTTCTTCATAGTATAAGAAAAACTCATAACTCATCATTCCAACTTCCTTTACAACTTTCATTGGAACCATCATTGCAGCACCATGACTATAGGATGTTTCTCTGTCTTCATTATATTGACCAATATCAATTTCGCCATCACCTATGGTTTTATTTCTGACCGTTCTTTTATTAATTTCAGTAAATCCTACATATTGAAAAGTATCTTTTTTATAATAATATCTAATCTTTGGGCTGATCGCTCCGATTTCTGGGTGATCCTGAAATTTTTTAACCAAAGGTTCTAAAAAATTCGGATCTACGACAGTATCATTATTTAACATTAGGATATATTCGCCACGGGAGCGCATTATGCCCAAATTATTTCCACCTGCAAAACCATAATTGATTACGCTTTCCACTAATATGATTCGCGGATATTTTTCTTTGATCAATTTTGGATCATCTTTTGGCGAAGCATTATCAACAACAATAATCTCAATATTTGGATAAGTTATATTAGATAAAGATTCAATCAAATCCATAGTCATTATAGATTGGTTGTAATTAACTGAAACTACTGAAACTAATGGGAAATGATTGAGATTATTAATTGACATCTTTAATATTTTCTTGTCAAATTTAGCAAATTCGATGGATTTATTCCTTTGTCCAATTTTAAAAATTCAAATCCTTAAGATTTTCGTACCTTTGACGCTTTAAATCCTAACCCTTATTTTCCAGCTTTTTTGTGAAAATTTTCTAGCTCCCATTTTATAATGACTGATTTCAAAATACTTACTGAGCAATTTGCTGATATCCGTATATTACGTTACAAAGTTCCGGGATTTGAAAATCTGAGTTTTGAAAAAAAACGTTTAATTTATTTTTTTTCACAGGCTGCTCTTTGGGGGCGCGATATTATTTACGATCAAAATTATAAGTATAATTTGCTTATAAGATATAATCTCGAAAACGTTCTCAAAACATATAAGGGAAAACGTGAAGATGAACCTTATAAACAATTTTTAATTTATATTAAACGGTTTTGGTTCTCAAACGGAATTCATCATCATTATTCAATGGATAAATTTTTTCCTGATTGTACAATCAACGAATTTAAATCATTACTTAAAAACTCAGATATATCTGGTTTTAAATTATTTGGAACCGAATCAATAAATGATTTTATTGAAGAATTTACACATCTGATTTTCAATCCTACCATAGATGCCAAAAGATTAAGCTTGAATACAGAAAGCGATTTAGTATTTAATTCGGCCTGTAATTTTTATGAGAATATAAGCCAAAAAGATGCTGAAGAATTTTATATAAATCAGAATGTTCCTGATTCGGGAAAACCAATTTCCCTTGGTTTAAACTCTAAACTAATAAAGGAAAATGGACAAATAAAAGAATTGACCTATAAACTTGGCGGTCATTATTCTTCTACTATTAGTAAAATGATTTTTTGGCTTGAAAAAGCAGTTCGTTTCACAGAAAATAAAGCACAACAACAAGCACTTCAAAAATTAATCGATTTCTATAAAAGTGGTGATCTTAAAGAATTTGATGATTATTGTCTTTTGTGGCTTAAGGATACTTTATCTACTGTGGATATTATTCATGGTTTTATCGAAACCTACGGAGATCCTTTAGGAAGAAAGGCAACATATGAAGCAATAGTTTCAATTCGAGATGAAGAATCTACTAAAAGAGCCGAAACTATAAGCAAGAATGCAGATTGGTTTGAACAGAATTCATTTACTTCTCCAAAACATAAAAAAGAAAAAATCAAGGGTGTAACAGCTAAAGCTATTTTTGCTGTGATGGAAGCAGGAGATTGCTCACCATCAACACCAATTGGTGTTAATTTACCAAATGCTGACTGGATTAGAGCTGAACATGGATCCAAATCGGTTTCTATTAGCAATATTATAGATGCATATCAATTGGCTTCGAAAGATAGCGGTGTATTGGAAGAATTTGCCTATTCAAAAGAAGAAATAAAGCTTGACAGACTATTCGGAAATAATGCGTCTAAGCTCCACGTTGATTTGCATGAAATAATAGGTCACGGCTCGGGAAAGTTGGAAAAAGGTGTTTCAGAACCTAACGAATCCTTGAAAAACTATGCTTCAACTATTGAAGAAGCCAGAGCTGATTTAGTTGCTCTTTATTATGCTACTGATCAAAAACTTATTGAATTAGGTTTAATGCCAGACGAGAAAACAGGTATTTGTGAATATAATTCCTTTATCCGTTCATCATTATTAACACAATTAGTGCGTGTAGAACTCGGAAAAGATATTGAGGAATCGCATATGCGCAATCGGCAATTGATTGCTAATTGGGTTTTCGATCAAGGTAAAAGCGAAAATGTGATTGAACGAGTGAAAAGAAATGGCAATACCTATTTTGTTATTCACGATTATGATAAATTGAGACTGTTGTTTGGAAATCTTTTGAAAGAAGTACAACGCATAAAATCAACAGGTGATTATAAAGCTGCTAAACATTTGGTCGAAAACTTTGGCGTAAAGGTTGACACTGAATTACATAAAGAAGTTTTGGAACGCTGGAAAAAACTCAGTATCGCACCTCATTCCGGGTTTATTAATCCGGAATATACTCCTATATTTGAAGATCATAAAATGGTTGATATAAATATTACATATCCTAATAATTTTACCGAACAGATGCTCTCCTATTCACAATATTATTCAAGCTTAATTTAAATTTATAAATGTGACTTTTGACGATTTTGATTTATTACCTGATTTAGCCGATGCTCTTTATGAAATGGGTTTCGATGAGCCAACTCCTGTGCAGGAACAAGGCATTCCTATTATTATGGAAGGTCATGACTTGATGGCGTTTGCTCAGACTGGCACCGGTAAAACAGCTGCTTTTCTCGTTCCTATTATCAATCAAATTTTATCTCAACGCAAAGCTACCGGCGTAAAAGCAATGATTATAGCTCCAACTCGTGAGTTAGCTCAACAAATTGAACAGCAATTACAAGGATTTGCTTACTACGCTAATTTAAGCTCTATAGCTATTTATGGTGGTGGCGATGGTAGTGGGTGGGATTACGAAAAGAAAGCATTAACCCAAGGCGCCGATTTTATTGTTGCAACTCCGGGTCGATTAATCAGTCATCTAAATTTAGGATATGTTGATCTAAAAAGTTTAGAGTATTTTATTTTGGATGAAGCAGATAAAATGCTGGATATGGGCTTTTTACCTGATATAACAAGTATCATAAATAAGCTCCCAGAAAAAAGGCAAAATATGATGTTTTCGGCTACTATGAATCCTAAAATCAAGATATTAGCTAGGAAAATACTTACCGATCCAAAAGAAGTGAGCATAGCAATAGCAAAACCTGCTGAAAAAATTGTGCAGGCTGCATACCTTGTGCACGAAAATCAAAAAATTGATCTACTCGAAAAATTATTGGAGAACAAAGTGGATAACAAACTCATCATTTTTAGCAGTAAAAAGATAACCGTTAATGAAATTGTAAAACGTTTACAGGCTAAGAAAATTAAAGCAAAAGGTATTCACTCAGGATTCGAGCAAAATGAGCGTGAACAAATTTTACTAGATTTTAGAAATGGGAAGCAAAAGGTTCTTATAGCAACCGATATTGTTTCACGAGGAATTGATATTGATGATATCGATTTAATTATAAATTTCGATATACCGGCAGAAGCTGAAGACTATGTTCATCGAGTTGGTAGAACAGCTAGAGCTGAACGTGAGGGCTTAGCAATATCTCTAATCAATCAAGATGATGTTTTTCGATTTAAAAAAATTGAGAAACTTATAGAAAAAGAAATATTTAAAATTCCATTACCTGAGGGTTTTGAAACTGGCCCTGAATTTAAAACCTCTAAATATAAAGATAGTGGTAAGCCTAAAAAATTCTCTAAATTTAAAAAAAAACCACCCAAAAAATAGCTTGTTTTTAAGCGGTCTAAATAAAGGCTTTAGAATTAATTTAGTAATTTTTAACAGCTTACGATATAATATATTTTTGGAAGTCTCGTTTTAATATTGTATTTTTGCTAAAATCTGGAACAGAATAATCTGATATTTAGGTAGTTAATACTTTTGAAGATAAATGAGACAATTAAAAATAAATAAATCCATTACCAATAGGGAGAATGCATCACTCGACAAATACTTAACCGATATTGGGCGCGAAAGTCTTATTGGTGCAGATGAGGAAGTAAGATTAGCCCAACTTATAAGAGAAGGAGACAGAGTAGCATTGGACAAATTGGTAAAAGCTAATTTGCGATTTGTAGTTTCTGTTGCCAAACAATATCAAAACCAAGGACTTAGCTTACCAGATTTGATTAACGAAGGAAATGTAGGTTTGATTAAAGCTGCAAGTCGTTTTGACGAAACTCGTGGCTTTAAATTTATTTCTTATGCTGTTTGGTGGATTCGTCAAGGAATTTTACAAGCTTTAGCTGAACAGTCAAGAATTGTTCGCTTGCCATTGAATCAAGTTGGTTCCATAAATAAAATTAAAAAAACCATCTCTAAATTAGAACAAGAACTTAATCGCGCACCTTTTATGGAAGAAGTTGCCGATAATCTGGAAACACCTCAATTTAAAGTGGATGCAGCAATGCGAATATCAAATCGTTCTGTGTCTATTGATGCTCCTATTTCTCCTGATGATGATACAACAATGGTTGACTTTATTACTTCCGATGATGCTTCAAAAACTGACGATTCATTAATGCACGAGTCTTTAATGGCTGAAATAAAGCGATCCTTGGCCACTCTTACAGAAAAAGAACGCGATGTGATTAATCTTTACTATGGCATTGGATTAAACCACGGACTTACATTAGATGAGATTGGAGATAAGTTTGACTTGACACGTGAAAGAGTTCGGCAGATTAAAGAAAAAGCCATCAGGCGACTGAAGCATTCTTCTAGAAGTAAATTACTGCAAGTATATTTAGGTTAAGAAAAGAGGCTGTCTAAAAAGTCCTTTGTGTACCTTCGTGCCACCTTAGTGCAGCTTTTGCCAAAGGCATCCCTTCAGGAGTGGCAAAACATAAATAGCTGAACCACAAAGGATCACAAAGTTCACACAAAGGTCACAAAGCAAATAATTAGGTTAATTACACCTTTTTAGATTGCTTCATTTTATTTTTGATAAATGATTCCAACTGAAAAAAATAAAGAAAGAAACGCACTTTTAATCGCTTTCTTTTATCCATTTGTTTTTGTGATAATTATATGGCTGATAAAGGCTATTGAGCTAATTTTTCATTTTCCATTGACATCTGCGGGAATTCTACCTCGCAGCTTTATTCATTTGCCGGCAATTTTAAGTATGCCACTTCTTCATTCCGATTTTGCTCATTTATTATCTAATACAGGTCCAATATTGGTTTTAGGAGGTTTTATCTTTTATTTCTACAAAGAAATTGCCTGGAAAGTTATTTTGTGGATATATATATTAAGCGGACTATGGCTATGGATTGGAGGACGAGAAGCAATACATATTGGAGCCAGTGGTTTGGTTTATGGCTTTGCAGCATTCTTATTCTTTAGCGGTATTTTTAAGCGCAGTACGACTTTAATGACAGTTTCACTTGTTATCACTTTTTTATATGGAAGTATGGTTTGGGGGTTTTTTCCAGAATTTTTCCCTGAGCAAAATATTAGCTGGGAAGGCCATTTGTTTGGTTTTATTGCAGGTATATTGATGGCAGTTAATTACCGTAATCAAGGGCCTAAACCAAAAATATACAACTGGGATGAAGATGATGAAGAAGAAGATGAAGAAGAAGAAGATGAAGATGAAGAAGATAAAGAATATTGGAATACTGATAGCACAGCCGACAAAAATATGCTCGATGAAAATGCTCGCCCAACATATTTTAGAAGACGATAAATGTAAATCTTGTTAATATACTATTCTTTAAAGCATTGATATTCCCCAAAAAAACATCTTTACTTTACAGTTTAATACATAAGGAATAAATGTTCAAAAGCTTTAGACTCTACATAACTACTTTGCACCAAAAGCCGCGTGATTTATATAGAAGAATAAAAAGTGGGGAACTAAAAAAGATTTTTCGGGAACAAATTTTACATGCACAAGACAGCAATCTAAAAATAGCAGCTTCTATTGGTTTTGGTATATTTATGAGCATTTTCCCGATTTGGGGTTTTCAGACTTTAGCTGCAATTTTTTTAGCAATTTTTTTTCGATTGAATAAAGCTATTGTGATTATAGCAGTAAACATCAGCATACCTCCTGTAATTCCTGTATTTCTTTATATTAGTTTCATTATTGGCGGATTACTTCTTAATCAATCCGTTAACATTGCTTATGATAAGCAATTTGATTTTAAGAATATTCAAAACGATTTAGTTCAATACTATTTTGGTGCCATAATTTTTGCAATAATATCAGGAATTATTATTGGATTAATCAGCTATTTTTTGTTATTGCTTTTCAAAAAAGAAAGAAATTCCTAATACTAAATATTTGAGTAAAAGAAAAAGAGGAGGCAAAAGCCACCTCTCTCCGAGTCATACAAGTAATTATTAGTAGTACAAGTAATTATAAAATATAGGGTCAATTTGTTTAAAAAAATCCCCGCTGCACCCTAAGGTATCCTTTAAAGCAGTCCTTCTGATTTTCAAGAGATAAGCAGCGGGAATTTTATATTAGTATATTAAGGATCTACGAGTGTGAATAGCAATTGTAATACACGATTTGTTTCATCAGCCGCAGGGTCAATAAACAATACTGCTGCATAGCCACCAACTAAGGGCAAGAAACCATCACCGTATAAATTAGCATCATTGGCCATAGCATTTGCTGTTGAAGAAGGAGAAGCTATTTGTCCAGTATTAGTTTGTCCAATTAACATCCAAACCGCATTCTGAATATCCTTCCAATCATGTCCAACATAACGATACAAATTGTTTCCTAACCAGTTAATATTATCTAGAGCATCTACTTGGGTTGCAAATGCACCTGGAATTGAACTAGGATACAATGAAGAAAAAACATTCATATCATATTCAGTATTTAAAGAAATTGTCTCTGTTAAGTCAGCACAAAAAACTCCATATACTCCATTTTGGATATCATATCCACTGGCTATTCCTGATAAAGCAACATCAAAATATGTATTTTGAGAACCAGGAATACTTCCTCCTGTTGTTAAAGTAGCACTTAAGGGAAGATTCATATAAGGAGCTAATACTAAATCAGCATCAGGAACACAAGCTCCTAATACAAAGTCTAAAACGCCATCAGCACCAATGTTTGGCAAGTCGCCGTCATCAACAGTACTCCAGGTGTGAAATTCTTTGTAGCTAAACCCAGTACCATCTTTTACTAAGATAGATAATACAAAATCAAAATTATCAACATAATCAACATAATCAGGATATTGTACTTTAAGAGGAGCTCCACTTAAAGAGCTATCTTCATTATCATAAGTTGCAACTAAACTGCCATTTGCAAATACTTCGACTTTAAAGATTGCTATCATATCATGACTTAAGCCACTACCGGGATTTTGCAAATTATAGATAGCATTAGCTTCATACTGTTTGTAGTATTTTGTACAGAAATCACCAAAGAAGTTGAACTCACGTACTGTAATCCTATCAACTTGGAACCAAGAAAAACCAAAGGAAGTAAAGTCTGTTGCTTTATAACAAAGAACATCAATATCTACTTCATTTTTTAAGAAGGCAGCAGTATTAAATTCAATAGGTAAACCTTCTTGAACGAATTCTGAAAATTCTGCACCCTTCATAGGAGTTGCAAATACATTTACATCGTCCGTGTCATCATTAAGAGTTCCATCATCATTTTTTAATGTAAATGAAAGAACTGTATGAGTACCTACACTTAATTTTAGAGTATTGGTATACATAGTATCATCTAAATAGAATACTTCAACAGTGTGTTCAGTAATTGTGCCTTCGGAGTCTTCAATTTCTATTAAAGCATATTGAGCAATCGGGTTATCGCAATCAACAGTGCTTTTAAAACCTAAGCTTGTAGCATTTGCTTTAAAAATCACATCTTGCACTAGTGGAAGATCTGCAGGTTTGTTACAGCTTGCAGCTGCTAAACCAACAATTAAGAATAAATAAAATAACTTTTTCATAATAATAATTTTAGTTTCTGAGTGTATTTCGTTTATGTTTATCAATATACGTGCCAGTATTTATTATAAATGTTTATCTATTTGTTATACAGCTATTTAAATATATTAATATAGCATTCTATATTGTCCTTTATTTCTTATTTTGAGAATAAATATTTTATATGGACTTTATTTTGACATCAAATTCAAAGTTCCTATCAATTAAATTTGAAAATGATTGTTTTATTATTTTTTTAGATTAAAAAATAAAATTGCCTTTAATAAATATTTGTTATAGTTTCATGTAGTTAATCAAAGGTTTTGTATTGTTTTTACTTTTAGATAAAAAAAGAGGAGACCTAGGCCTCCTCTTAGCAAACGAAACTATATAATTATTAAGGGTCTACAAGTGTAAATAATAATTGCAATACTGGATTAGTTGTCGGAGTTGGATCAACAAAATAAACTGCTGCATAACCACCTACTAGAGGCAAGAAATCGTTGCCATATAACATTGCATCATTTTTCATTTGAGTTGCTATTGTTCCAGCTGAAGGAATTTGACCTAATATCAGCCAAACTGCATCCTGAATATCAGCCCAATCATGTCCAGGATAGCGATATAGATTATTACCTAACCAGTTAATATTGTCAACAACTGTTTTCTGTAGATTGAAAACAGAAGGAAGTGCATCAGGATATAAAGATGAAACTACTTTCATTCCAGGATAAGTTGTATTTAAGTATATGCTGTGAAGATTATCAGCACAATAAACTCCATACAATCCATTTTGTATATCATAACCTGAAGCAATATTAGATAAAGTAACATCAAAGTAAGTACCTAAAGTACCGGGAACACTATTGCCAGTTTTCATATCTGCAGTTGCAGGAAGGTTCATATAAGGATGAAGAATTAAATCTGCATCCGGAACACAACTACCTAATACAAAGTCCATTACGTTATCAGTACCAATGTTTGGTAAGTCACCATCATCAACAGTACTCCAAGTATGGAATTCTTTGAAGCTAAATCCAGTACCGTCTTTTACTAAGATAGATAGTACAAAATCGAATTCATCAACATAATCAACATAATCTGGATATTGAACTTTTAATGGTTCACCGTCCAAAGAAGTTGTTTCATTATTATAAGTTGCAACCAAATCGCCATTTGCAAATACTTCAATTTGAAAGATTGCAATCATATCATGGTTTAAACCAAAGGGTGATAAAGTTTGTAAATGATAAAATTCATTAGCATCATACTGCCTGAAATATTTAGTACAGAAGTCACCAAAGAAATTGAATTCACGTACAATAACCCTATCAACTTGGAACCATGAAAAACCAAAAGATGTAAATGCCGTTGGTTTATAACAAATAACATCAATATCCACTTCGTTTTTCAAGAATGCAGAAGTTTCAAATTCGATTGGCAAACCTTCTTCAACAAATTCTGAATATTCAGCATTTTTCATTGGAGTGGCATAAACATCAATATCGTCACTGTCAACCAATGGAGTTCCATCATCATTTTTTAGAATGAATGTATTAACAGTATGAAGACCAGGAGTTAACTTTAAAGTATTAGTGTACATAGTACCGTCTAAATGAAATACCTCAACAGTGTGAACTATACCATCGATATCGATAGAAGCGTATTGAGCAATTGGATTATCGCAAAGAATAGAGCTTTTAAAACCTAAGCTTTCAGCATTTGCTTTAAAAATCACATCTTGCTCTAGGGGAAGATCGGCTGGCTTATTACAGCTTACAGCTGCCAAACCAACAATGATGAATAAATAAAATAACTTTTTCATAATAGATTTGTTTTTGTGTGCTTTAGCACGGGATTAATTTTAATTAGTTTATACTAGTTTTATTAGTTTATAATAGTTTTATTAGTTTTTATAGTTTTTCGAATTAATCGCCTTTTACATCGGCATGTGCAATAATATAGACGGCACCGCTAAGACCAGATATTGTAAAGTATGTATCGATTCCACCATCGGATGCATCATCATCTATATAGGTGAATTTGCCAGGTGCTACAGTCGAAACAAGACCGTTTAACGGATATTTGTCATTTCCAACATATAAATGAATCGCTTCTAATTCTACACCATCAATTATATTATAGGTCACCGCCACAGTACCATTGATATAGGTGAATGTAACTGTTCCAACATAATATCCTTTAGTTTGATCACAATCGGCGGCACCTGCCCATAAATCTAAATGATAGGTTTTGGTAGTTGAAGCACTGTATTGTCCATTTGTCCAACCCCAGCGGCTGTTATCTGGAGCATCATTATCATTGAGGAAACAAGTTGCGTATGCTGGGCCACCATAACCAAATGCAGTTTCATCTCCATCAAAAGGAGAAGGTTCTGGATCTGTTGGTAACTCAATACTACACAAAGCTCCACCATCTGAAGATTCTCCTGCCACGACATAAAAATCACCAAATGTCATACCTGCATATATATCTTGAGAACAGCTTGTATGGATATTAACATTTAGAGAATTATAATTAATATCATACACGTAAATATTAATTGTTTTCCCCATTTTATTATCTCTTTTAAGCCCGATGAATGTAAAAGGTACAGTTTTCGAAACGTAACCTACAAATAGAACCTCTTCATTTTTATCATCCATTACTTTTACAAATGGGTTGTTTAAAGCACCTATATATTGCAGAGTTAATGAAGAGACATCTCCATCACATTCTCCACATACTACTGTTGGAGGATTAGGATTTGTATAAGGGGGTAAATTGATATCTCCTATTGCACAATTACCTAGAACAAAGTCCATTACACTTGCACTACCAACATTTCCCATATTAGGAAAAGTTTGAGCATCATATATTGTCCAGGTTTTAAATTCTTTATATACGAATGTAGTTCCATCTATAACAAGTATTGAAAGAGCAAATTCGAATTTGTCTACAACATCAGGATAATCAGTATAATTCACACATAAATCTGTTCCATAGGTAGAAAGATTACTGTAACTGCCCAAAGAGACATTATTATGCTTAACATCAATTTTGAATATTGCTGGCATATTACCGTCCAGGGTTGTCATTCCATCATATGCGGAACCTGAATAGTCATCACTATTTACATCTACACAAATATCACCATCGAAACAAATACTGCGAACAACTGCTTCCGGAGTAGCAGGAGTGTCTGGAAATGGAGGAAGAATAAGATCAGCATCAGGCACGCAATCGCCCAAAACAAAATCTAATATATCATCATCACTTATATCTATTTCAGTGGTTTCACCGAAATTAATTAGAGCTCCATCATCAGTACTAATCCATGTGTGGAAAGGTTTATATACAAATGAATCATCTACTTTTACTAATATAGAGAGTACAAATTCGAAATTATCTTGTATTCCATTAAAATCAGGATATTGAACACAAAGAGGAGCGCCTTCGCCAAACCAATCCGAACCATCTTCGGTGTATTCATTATTATAGCTTACTAAAGGAGTAGAGACTGGTGTTCTATTTCTATATACGTCGATAGTAAAAATAGCAGGCATATCATGTACTAAACCGTTTTGTTGTTCTTCGTATAAAGAACCTGTATAACCAAAATAATCTTCTATACAGATATCACCAAAGAAACAGAATTCACGAACTGTTATTTGGTCGATAGCGAACCAGCTAAAACCAAATTCACTTATATCGGTAGGTGTGAAACACAGAACCTGAATAGGAACTTGATTTTTCAAGAAAGCACCAACGCTGAATTTTAAAGGTAAAGCATCAGCAACAAATTTTTCATAATCAGCACCTTCAATCGGTGAAGCCATAACTACTATATCTTCTCCTTCAAAATTAGTACTCATTAATATAAACTGAGTCACTGCAAAATTTCCAGCATCCAGTTTTAATGTATTTGTATATATATTCCCTTCTAAATAAAAAACATCAACAGTTTTAGTTACAGCAGTGTTTTCTAATATAACACCATTTAAGACAGTATTAATAGTTATAAGTGCGTAATCAGCAACAGGATTATCGCAATTTGAAGATTTAAGACCATATGAATTGGCTGTAGCATGAAAAACAACATCCTCCGGTTGCGGTACTATAGGAGGCTTATTGCAGCTCGTTATTACGAGTCCTATGATAAATATTAAATATAAAAACCTTTTCATAATAATAAATTTTCAGTTCGGTCAGATACTTATCAATTAATATGCCAATGTAATTGTATTATATATATCTGCTTATTTATCAGTTATATAGACTATTTATACGACAATTCTACCATGTCTATTTCTTCTCATATTGAGAATAAATATACATTATGGACAATATTTTAGACAGTTGAATTAAATCGATTCAGAGATAAAAAAGGTAATTTTGTAGTACCAAAAAAGCTTGTAATATATTTGGAGACTAACGCTGTATATTATTGATTTTGTATTTGTTAACCGAGAATACTTCAATAATACTTAGAATATATAATTGATCTTTTTGAATTGCATTAAAATATTGGTAATTTATTTACACCATTTTTTTAATTGTTATTTCTCAAATTCAAACTAATTGACTAAAGCTTTAAAAATGCAATAGATATTTTAGGGACTAAACTAGATTAAGTTTAATAGGTTAGGTATTATTGCTGTATTTTATACTGTAAGCTGATTATATGTCGATTAAAATAATTATTCCTTATTCATATCAATTTCTACAAGCTGATAAGGAATCTAATATATTATTTTAAAATACTATTTTTATGCTTAAATCTCTCTTTCTCAAAATAAGAACGACAATTTAGTTTTTCAATTAGCATCTAAATTTTGTGGGCTTGTTCATTATATCTATTTTTGTCAGCATTTCGAAAATATGTGAAAATATTTTAGAATTTTAATTTGTATGTTCGAAATCATAAATAACTAAATATTAATACTATAGCGAATGAGTTTTAAAATTATTGTCCTTGCCAAACAAGTTCCCGATACACGTAATGTTGGTAAAGATGCTATGAAAGCCGACGGTACTGTTAACAGGGCGGCACTTCCGGCAATTTACAATCCTGAAGATTTGAATGCTTTAGAATTTGCCCTTCGTGTTAAGGATAAAGTAAAAGATGCAGAAGTAATTATCCTTACTATGGGTCCTTTTCGTGCAGCTGAAATAATACGCGAATCTTTGTATAGAGGTGCTGATAAAGGCTTTCTGTTGACCGACAGAAAATTTGCTGGCAGTGATACATTGGCAACTTCTTATGCTATATCTTTAGCAATAAAAAAATTGGCACCATTTCACCTTGTAGTTGCAGGGCGTCAGGCTATTGATGGAGACACAGCGCAAGTTGGACCGCAGACTGCCGAAAAATTAGGAATTCCACAAATTACTTATGCAGAAGAATTAGTTGATGTTAATGAAAAGGAAATAACTATAAAAAGACGTCTTGAAAGAGGAGTAGAAACAGTTAAAGCTTCTTTCCCCATTGCTGTTACTGTTCACGGTTCTGCAGCAGATTGTCGGCCACGAAACGCTAAACTATTAATGAAGTTTAAACATGCAAAAACTTTAACCGAACTTCAAAACGAAACAAAGGATTATACCCATTTATATAATGACCGTCCCTATTTGAATATTGATGAATGGACCGTAGATGATATTAATGCCGATGTTGATGCATTAGGATTATCAGGTTCACCAACCAAAGTAAAAACAATTCAAAACGTTGTTTTCCAATCAAAAGATTCCAAAGCTTTGGGAACAAGCAACGATGAAATCAACGATTTAATGAAAGAATTGCTCGATAGCCATATTATTGGTTAATGGTCATTACAAATTAAAAACTTATAAAGTGAATAATATATTTGTTTATTGTGAAATTACGGAAGAAGGACATGTTGCCGATGTGAGCCTTGAGCTTCTTACCAAGGGTCGTTCATTAGCCGATGAACTTAAAATTAAACTTGAAGCGGTAGTTATTGGCGCCAAATTAAATGGAATCGAGAAAGAAATATTTCCTTTCGGTGTAGATTTTATTCATACTGCCGATGATGGAAAATTTTTCCCATTTACTACAGGCTCACACGCCAGATTGCTTATAAAACTTTTTAAGGAGCAAAAACCTGAGATTGTATTATTTGGAGCAAGTTCTATCGGAAGAGATATCGCACCTCGTATTGCATCTGCGCTAAAATGCGGATTAACAGCCGATTGTACTAGTTTGATTATTGGTGACCACGAGGATAAAAAGCTAAAAAAAGTGTATAAAAATCTTCTCTATCAAATTCGACCTGCTTTTGGAGGAAATATTATCGCTACTATCATTAATCCTGAAACGCGACCACAAATCGCAACTGTTCGCGAAGGGGTGATGAAAAAGGAGATCAAAACAGAGAATTATAAAGGAAAATTAGTTGCTATCGATTTAAATAATGTTTTTGAAGACTTGGATTTTGCTGTACAAATAATCGACCGTCATATAGAGAAACAAAAAATAAACATTAAGAATTCGCAAATTATTGTTTCGGGTGGTTATGGAGTAGGAAGTATTGAAAATTTTAAATTACTTTTTGATTTAGCCGAATTACTCGGTGGCGAAGTTGGCGCTTCGCGTGCTGCCGTTGATGCAGGTTATGCTCCACATGAGCGTCAAATAGGTCAAACCGGAGTAACGGTTCGCCCTAAATTATATATCGCTTGTGGAATTTCAGGTGCAGTTCAACACAGTGCCGGAATGGACGAGTCATCAAAAATTATTTCTATAAATACAGATCCGCATGCACCGATTAATAATATTGCCGATTATACGATTAACGGTAGTGTTGACGTAGTAATTCCAAAGATGATTAAGTATTATAAAGAAAACTCGAAATAAAATGGCAAATTTTTATATAGATAATAAAGACTTAAAATTTCATCTTGAACATCCAAATATGGAGAAATTGGTGAAATTGAAAGAAAACAATTATAGTGATAAGGACAAATTTGATTATGCGCCTCTCGATTTCGAGGATACAATGGACAGTTATGAAAAGGTGATGGAAATTATTGGCGAAATCTGCGGTGATATTATTGCTCCCAATGCCGAAGATGTCGATCACGACGGACCAACTCTGATTAATAACGAAGTTCATTATGCTAAGGGCACGACAGAAAATTATAAGGCACTTGTGGATGCAGGTTTAACCGGAATTTCTTTACCTCGTAAGTATGGCGGACTTAATTTCTCTATCGTCCCTTATATTATGGCTGGCGAAATTGTTTCGCGTGCCGATGCCGGTTTCGCAAATATTTGGGGATTACAGGATTGTGCCGAAACCATTCATGAGTTTGCTTCGGATGAGATCAAAGATGAGTTTTTACCGCGTTTCAGTTTAGGAGAAACAGCAGCAATGGATTTAACAGAGCCTGATGCCGGCTCTGATTTACAAGCGGTTCAACTTAAAGCTACTTATAACCAAAAAGAAGATCAATGGTATTTGAACGGAGTTAAACGATTCATTACCAACGGTGATGCTCATATTTCATTGGTTTTAGCTCGTTCGGAAGAAGGGACTTCAGACGGACGTGGTCTTTCATTATTTGTTTACGATAGAGGCGAAAAAAGAATGACTGTTCGTCGTATTGAAAATAAAATGGGAATTAAAGGATCTCCTACTTGCGAACTCGTATTTAAAGATGCACCAGCCACATTGGTTGGTGATCGAAGACTTGGACTTATCAAATACGTAATGTCTTTAATGAACTCCGCTCGTTTAGGAGTGGGAGCTCAAAGTGTGGGATTAGCAGAAGCTGCTTATCGCGAAGCTTTAAAATATGCACATGAAAGAGAGCAGTTTGGTAAACCAATTATTAAATATCCTGCTGTTTATGAAATGATTACAAAAATGAAAGTGAAAGTCGATGCTATTCGCACATTATTGTATGAAACGGCTCGTTTTGTCGATATATATAAATCCTATAACTTTATTCAGGAAGACAGAAAATTGGAAATCGAGGAGCGTAATGATATGAAATATTTCCTCAGGAAAGCTGATATGTTTACGCCACTTTTAAAACTTATTTCCAGTGAATATAGTAATGAAATCGCATATGATTCATTACAGGTTCACGGCGGAACGGGATTTATGAAAGACTTCCCTATTGAGCGAATTTTTCGCGATGCTCGAATTACTACTATTTATGAAGGCACCTCTCAATTACAAGTTGTAGCAGCTATTCGTGGTGTGGTTAACGGATCCTATATGAAATTTATCAGCGAATATGAATTGGAAAACATAAAACCCGAGTTTGATTTTATTAAGCGCCGTTTAATAATAATGACTGATCAATACACAAAAGCAGTTATTACAGTTCAAAGAGAAAAAGACGTTGAATTACTCGACTTTCATGCTCGTCGCTTAGTAGAAATGGCCGCAAATATTATTATGGGTTATTTATTATTGAAAGATGCAAATCGCAGCGATGATTATAAAAAATCGGCCGAAATTTTTAGTCAAATAGCTTTAGCAGAAAACCAGGAAAAATCTAAGTATATCGAGAATTTTGACCTGAAAGATTTGGGTCTTTTTAAAATTGCCTATTTTGTAAAGTGATGAAGCTGCCAAATATCGGCTTTTTCTTTCAATTAATTAAATCGGATAAAGATTTGCCTTTTTAAAAATAAAATGTACTTTTGCAGCCGCTTAACAGCGATGATTTGGTAGCTCAGTTGGTAGAGCATTTGACTTTTAATCAAAGGGTCCTGAGTTCGAGCCTCAGCCAGATCACAGGAAGACTAAAACAGTAATGTTTTGGTCTTTTTTTTTCTAAAATTTTGTGTTGGAAGAGCATCCCGATACCGATAGCTATCGGTATATCGGGAGGGTCCTGAGTT
>JAQIBR010000096.1 GCA_027858955.1 Bacteroidales bacterium | reverse complement strand
CTACCGGCACATTTTCCAATCTGAAATTACCATCAATATCAGAGATTGTTGCAATAAGGGGATCAATATTCAATACTAAAATGGTAGCATAGGCTAGACTTAGTTCACTATCGCTATCAATTATTTTTCCTTTTATGGTTTGTGTTATTGCTTGCGAAAAAATACTGTTAGAAAACATTAGTGAAATCAGTATGGTAATAAGTTTAGCTCTCTTTAGAAAAGACATCTTTTTTTTGGCAAAGATAGATTAACCTAAAAGCAAGCAATTGAGAATTGAGGTGAGTTGTAGAATAAAACTATGGAGTCTCTGAAACTAGGATTGAATTGTAAAATACCATTTAAAAAAAATTATCGTGTTTTATGTTAAATCTCGTATAAATCCATTTTGCTTGAACCAATCAACGGCTTTAGAAACAGCATCATCTAAATTTGTTTCCTTCAGTTTCAACTCACTCATCGCTTTTTTGTTTGAGAAGTAATTGTCGAGACTAAGTAATTTTGCATTAACCGTATTTAAAGCTAATGAAATTGAGAATAAATATTCCATTAAATCCGACATTTTGCCTATCGTTGAAAGAAGAAATGAGGGTATAGGAATTAGAATTTTTCGCCTTGCTGTTTGTTTTGCTATAAGCCGAAAGAAATCTTTGTAAGTCATATTCTTCCCTGCTAATAAATAGGATTCTCCCACTTTCCCTTCCGTTAATGCATTGCAAATAGCCTTGGCTGCATATTCTACATCAACAAAACTTTTACCTCCCGGAGGATAAAACACAATTTTATTATTGTGGGCATAAAGAAGTAATTTTCCGCTACTTGTTTGCGCATCATATGGGCCAATCATAAATGTTGGATTTACGACAATAGCTGGTAAGTCAAGTGTTTTAAATGCCGAAAGTACTTCGCTTTGCGCTAAAAATTTGCTGTAGGCATAGCCTGAATCTTTTAACCATGGCATAAATTTGCTTGATTCATTTCCCGGGTTTTCTATTGTGCCGTTGGTGAAACAATTAGCGGTACTAACAAAAATAAAACGCTTGATATTGAATTTTAAACAGGCTGCAATAATGGTTTTTGTTGCTATTATATTGGTTTTCACGTAGTTATCAAGATGGCTTGGAACTTGACTTGTTTTTGCAGCACAATGAATCACGTACTCACATTTTTGTATTGCAGCATTAACATCTTGCTCGTTTGCAATATCGCCTTCAAACAAATCATAATTAGCACCTTTTAATGCTTCACGATTACTCCCTTTCCTTACCATAGCTATTGCTCGATAGCCTGATACGTCAAGTTGCCTCACCACATTGGCACCAAGCAAACCATTTGCACCTGTAACTAAAACTTTTTTCATATTAGGCTGTTTTTATTGGTATCTCTTTTATTAAATTCTTTCTAAAAATAGTAAAACGTATTTCTTCAGGAATAAATGCAATAAAGAAACGACTTAGTTTATTTGCTAATCCTGGAACAATAATAGTTTTACGCGCAAGCGTTTTTCTGATACAGATTTCAGCTGTTTTTTCAGGAGATAAAAATGTACTCTTTACAAAACTAGAATAATTATTCATTCTTTCAATTATCTCAGGTGTTGTCGCCATTCCGCCAGGGTAGGCCACACTAACCGATACATTACTTCCTTTTAGTTCGGCATTTAATCCTCTTGAAAATGATGAAACAAAAGCTTTTGAGGCAGGATAAACTGTTTTGTATGGCATTGGACCAAAAGCAGCTAGACTTGCTATATTTAAGATGTAAGATTCTGTTTGCGTCTTTAGCAATGGTAATAGCTTATGCGTTAACAAAACCAAGGCTTTCATATTTAGTTGCAGAATAGTGTCTAAATAATCCGTTTTCACCTCTCCGAAATGATTGGTGCCTCCAATGCCGGCATTGTTAATTAACATATCAATTTTATAGTTTGTATTAATCCACTTTGTCAGCGACTCTAGGTTTTCTTCATATTTTAGATTCGTTTCGTAGCTAAGGGCTTTTACCTTGTATTTATTTGACAAATATTTTGCAGTTTGAGAAACCGATTCGTTAGGTAGGGCAATAAGAATAAGATTTCTACCTCTGCCGGCGCAATCCTCAGCAAGGCATTTTCCAAGTCCTTTGCTGGCTCCTGTTATTACTGTATATACTTCCTGATTAATCATGCGTTTTCTTTTATTAGATTTTTATTTAAAATGTAGAGTACAGCATAATAGCTTATTATAGATGCTGTGATTCCAGATAGTAATCCGCCAACAACCATAGATAAAAAGACATCGCTACCTGCTAAGAGAATAGTATTGATGAAGCTCAGGCTAATTTTATCAGGGAATTCGAAATTTGGAGAAAGACCTAAAATGGTTTTCCCCAGCCAATAATTGAATGCAAACACAAAAGCACCTGTTGCTATATTTGTATTAAAAACGCCTATTATTGCTGCCGTTTTATGTACTCTTATAATAGATGCAATGGCTAAGGACACCAACATTTGAAATCCGGGGATAGGCATCATTCCTATAAAAGACCCTAGCGCAAATCCTTTTGCAACATATTGAGGTTCGCCTTTTAACTTAAAAAGGCCTTTTATTCCTCTTGTTTTTTGTTTGTTTTTTTTCATATTTGTTGAGCCAATGCAGTTTTTAATTTGTTGATAGAATCAATAAGTACACTCTGAATGATAGGGTCTTGTATAAATCGGGGAACTTTTGGTTTTGTAAATGCTACCGTATAAAACTCAACCCTTGTTTTGCCATTTTCGAGGGGAACAAATGTCCAATACCCTTCGTATTTTTCTACTCTTGATATATCTTCGTAATAAGGCAGTTGGTTCGGTTTGGCATTCATAAATAATGTAATCGTCGGGCTCGATTCTACCATTTGATATTCCGTGATTAAGTCTTTCTGCTCAAATGGCCAGGGGATGTTGTATAGACTGTAAGTAGTCCACCTGGCTTCTTCGTTTTGAAGAATCTCACACTTTTTTATTCCAGCCGACCATGTTGTAAGCTTATCAGCATCTTTAAACATTTTAATAATTTTTTTGGGCTCAGAATCAACGAAAAATGAAATTTGCATTTGGCGAGTAGTGAGTGTATCGCCTACTTCTATCCTGCGATAACTAAGCTCTATATCTCCTGATTTTTTGGCTAATTTCCAGTCTGATAATATTTCGTGACTATTCGCCAGATTATGAACGAATAGAAATAAGGTAACTGCTAGAATGGTTTTTGATAAATTCATTTTTTTATTTTGATGCGAAATTAACTTGGACTAAGAAGGTTGATATTGTAATTTTTCTGACTTGTAGATTAAGGTTTTGAAAGGAGATATTCGGGAGTTGTATTGTAAAAGCTTGCTTGCTTTTGATGAATTTAGAAAGAGATTACAATATAATTTATAAGCAAACGTCTAATATTACTGTTAAAGCAGTAAATAATATATTTCAATCATTAGTCTGCTCCAAAAAGTATGAAAATAAGAATATAGTCCCGAAGGGACTGAATTTGAATAACCTTGGGTTTTACCCACGGAAGAATGAAAGGTCAATCTACAACCCTTATCTTTGTGCCATCTTACTTTATTTTCAGGGTTGTGATTTTTATTTCATTTTTTCCACTGGTGAAACCAGTGGTTATTCAAATTTTATCCCTTTGGGATAATTAATTGACTTTTCGGAGTGGCCTCAAACATAGATTAAATTTTTGATGAGGATCATAGCCTTAAAATAATTGATTAATATCCAATCATACTTGTAATTATATTGACTTATATATTATCTTAAAGTTCTTAAAAAAGATTAAATACTAATCAATGATACTGCAAACACATTCATACTACAGCCTTCGCTACGGAACACTTTCCGTAGAACACCTTTTGCAATTGGCAGTAGAAAAGGAGTATAAAAAATTTGTGCTAACCGATATTAACAATACTACGGGTGCTATCGACTTTGTAAAGCAATGCAAGGAACTGGGAATTGAGCCTATATTGGGAGTTGATATTCGCAATGAAGATGCATTGATGTATTTGCTTATAGCGAAGAATGAGAAAGGACTTTATTCCATCAATCATTTCTTATCCGAACATCATCTGGCTAAAAAACCCTATCCGGAAATTCCACCTTTTTTGGATGAGGTGTTTATCATTTATCCTTTTGAGAAGGTTCCTAATAAAGAACTTGCTGCATCTGAATTTATTGGTGTGCAGCGCAATCAGCTAAACCGATTGACTTTTTCGTCTTTGGCGAAGAAAAAAGAAAAATTGTTAATGCTGCAAAATGTGGTTTTCGAAACAAAAGAAGAATATAATTTGCATCACCATCTACGGGCCATCGATCATAATTGCTTACTTTCTATGCTTAAAGAAGATGAGCAGGCTGGCATTAACGATGATTTTCCAAGTCAAGATAAGTTAGAGTATTACTTCTCAGATTTTCCTGAATTAATTGAAAATACCAAAGCTTTGCTCGGAAACTGCTCGATGGATTTCGATTTTAAAAGCGTCAAAAACAAAGCAACTTTTACAGGTAATCGCATCGACGATAAAGCACTCTTAAAAAAGCTAGCCTACGATGGCTTTAAGTATCGCTATAGGCCTGATAATCTTGAAGCGGAAAGTCGTTTGCGACACGAATTGGAGATTATTGATAATCTGGGCTTTTCGGCTTATTTCCTGATTACCTGGGATGTAATACGTTATTCAATGTCGCGCGGATTTTATCATGTTGGGCGAGGTAGTGGCGCCAATAGCGTTGTGGCTTATTGCCTAAAAATTACTGATGTAGACCCCATCGAACTCGACTTGTATTTTGAGCGCTTCTTAAATCCCAAACGTACTTCACCACCCGATTTTGATATCGACTATTCCTGGAAAGAGCGTGATGATGTGATTGATTATATTTTTAAACGCTATGGAAGAGAACATACAGCTTTGCTGGGAACGATTAGCACTTTCAAAGGGAAATCTATTTATCGGGAGTTGGGAAAAGTGTTTGGTTTACCAAAAGAAGAGATCGATCGATTGATTAAATATCCAAATGATAATCAGAACAGGAATGAGATTACAGATAAAATGCATCAGCTTGCAGCCTTGATGAAAGATTTTCCCAATTCGCGAAGCATACACGCAGGCGGAATTTTGATCTCTGAAAAACCCATCAATTATTATGGAGCTTTAGATTTACCGCCAAAAGGTTTCCCAACCATTCAATGGGATATGTATGTGGCAGAAGATATTGGTTTCGAGAAATTGGATATTTTGAGTCAACGAGGGATTGGTCACATAAAGGAAGCCGCCGAAATCATACTCGAAAATCGAAAAATTAATGTCGATGTGCACGCTATTCAGGAATTTAAGCGCGATAAGAAAGTGAAGAAGCAATTGCAAAAAGGCGATACAATTGGCTGTTTTTATGTGGAAAGTCCTGCAATGCGCGGCTTACTTAAAAAATTGCACTGCGATAATTATTTGAGCTTGGTGGCGGCATCTTCCATTATTCGACCGGGAGTTGCTAAATCGGGTATGATGCGCGCCTATATTCAACGATTTCATAAACCCGAAAGCATCGAATATTTACATCCCGTAATGGAAGCGCAACTGAAAGAAACCTATGGTGTGATGGTGTATCAGGAAGATGTGCTTAAAGTTTGCCATCATTTTGCAGGTCTGGATTTGGCCGATGCTGATGTTTTACGGCGTGCCATGAGCGGAAAATACCGAAGCAAAAGTGAGTTTCAACGCATAGTGGATCGCTTTTTCTCTAATTGCAAAGAACGAGGTTATTCCAACGAATTGACCAAGGAAGTCTGGCGTCAGATCGAGTCTTTTGCGGGTTATTCCTTTTCTAAAGCACATTCGGCTTCCTATGCCGTGGAAAGCTTTCAAAGCTTGTATTTAAAAGCACATTATCCGCTGGAGTTTATCACGGCAGTAATTAATAATTTTGGAGGTTTTTATCATAGCTGGGTATATTTTAACGAAGCAAAAACTGCAGGTGCAGATGTGCAACTCCCTTGTGTTAATCACAGTAATTATAAAACACGTTTGATAGAAAAAACCATTTATGTAGGTTTTATTCATATTCAAAGTTTGGAAGCAAGTCTGGGAAAGGCCATTCAGAAAGAACGCGAAGCGCGAGGAGTCTTTCTGGATTTGCCCGATTTTGTTCAGCGAATGCAAATAGGCAAGGAGCAAATGGTGTTGTTGATTCGTGTGGGTGCTTTTCAGTTTACAAGTAAGCCAAAAGCTGCTTTATTGTGGGATATGCAATTATTCTTTAATAAATCGCAAAAGCAAAGTCCGGGGCAAGCTTTGTTTAATCCGCCCGTAAAAGATTATCGTTTGCCCGATTTTGATTTTTCGCTTTTAGAAGATGCTTATGATGAGATAGAATTGATTGGTTTTCCAATAAGTATGAATTCCTTCGATTTATTGCAAACATCTTTTAGGGGAGATATGTTAGCTAAGGATTTGATGGAAAACGTGGGAAAAAGAGTGCGAATGATTGGAAATTTAGTCACTTACAAAAATGTACGTACTGTGCGCAAGGAGTTGATGCATTTTGGTACCTTTTTAGATAAAGCCGGACAATTCTTCGATACCGTTAACTTTCCGATTAGTTTGAAAAAATATCCTTTTCGTGGCTATGGATTGTATTTGATATTAGGAAAAGTGGTAGAAGAGTTTGGTTTTCCAAGTATTGAAGTTGAGAAAATGGCGCGCTTGGCAATCAAAGAAGATCCGCGCGGCTAGTTATTTTGGTGATTATTTGGCGAAACTATGCGTTTTAGTGTATTTCGTTTTGTCTTTTGAAAACTTTTGCCACGGATTGCACTAATTTACACTAATTTTAGGTTAAGGGAATTTCACGAAGTGGACTTATGGGCTTCCATTTCATAGTGGGTTGACTGTGGGATAATCAAAATGCAAAAGCAATTTAGGACTTCAAATACTTATATTAAAAATTCGTATTTTTGTACTCGTCAAATCGCACCTTTTTAAAACCTATTCCTTATGGAACTTATTGATAAAATGCTAATTTCTCCTTTTCAGAGATTTGTTAAGATTGAAAGTTTGAGCGGTATTCTTTTATTTGCTGCGACTATCTTAGCATTGATATGGGCAAACTCACCATTTAGCGATATTTATAATTCGATATGGGAATATGAATTAGGTTTTAGTTCGCAAGATTTTGAATTATCTAAGCCTTTATTACTTTGGATAAACGATGGTTTAATGGCGGTATTCTTTTTTCTGATAGGATTGGAAATTAAACGTGAGTTATTAATTGGCGAGCTCAACTCAATGCGCAAGGCAGCATTTCCATTTTTTGCTGCTATAGGCGGTATTGCCGTTCCCGTGATTTTGTTTTTGTTGTTGAATACAAATCCAAATACACAAGCAGGTTGGGGAATCCCAATGGCTACTGATATTGCGTTTACTTTGGCCATTCTTCAATTGCTTGGAAAAAGAGTGCCATTAAGTTTAAAAGTCTTTCTCACAGCTTTTGCTATCGTAGATGATTTAGGCGCAGTTTTGATTATTGCCTTATTCTATAGTGGAGATTTGAACTGGAATATGCTGCTTATCTCTTTTGTTTTGTTGGCGATTTTATATTTTTTATCATATAAAAGAATTTATTCAAAATATATAAGCTTTTTTGTGGCAATTATTGTTTGGTTTTTATTTTTAAAGTCTGGCATTCATCCAACTATTGCCGGAGTTTTAATGGCATTTTCAATCCCAATAAGGCAGAAAATTGGCGTTAGTACATTTACCGACAAACTATCAGAGATTGTAAATCGAATTAAAATTTCTGACGATAAAGAGAGCCCGGTTCTGACTCAATTGCAAATTGCTGAAATAGACAATTTAGAAGATTGGACATGTAGAGTGCAATCTCCTTTGCAACATTTAGAGCATCGTTTACACAACTGGGTGGCTTATTTTATTATGCCGCTTTTTGCTTTTGCCAATGCCGGCGTTTCTTTTCAGACAACTTTTCCGATTGATTATGCCTTAGTATTCAATATTTCAATTAGCTTATTTCTTGGTAAAAGTATAGGTATTAGCCTGATGTCGTATTTGAGTCTGAAATTTAAATGGGCTGAATTACCCGATGGCTTTGGCTTCCTGCAAGTTGTTGGCGTAGCGATTTTGGCTGGAGTTGGATTTACTATGTCCATTTTTATAGCAAATTTGGCTTTTGTTGAAAATACGGCTTATATCGATTCTGCAAAAATTGGAATTATTGTTGGCTCGTTTATTTCGAGTTTAATTGGATTTTCTTTACTTTTTATTTTCTCTGATAAAAAGAAGAAGCTTAACCCACATTGCAGCTAATAATTTATAATTACCTGATATCAAGAAGAATCATATTTTGAAATTTCCACAGGTACCACTACGGATTTTTTTCTATGGAATGGAACATGTTTATAATTC
>JAQIBR010000041.1 GCA_027858955.1 Bacteroidales bacterium | reverse complement strand
TACTGAAATACTATGAATTACAAAGCTCGATTGATTTTATTATTCATTTATTTTTGTCCATTAATATTGACTGGTCAAAAGTTAAGATTTTATAATTCAGAACAAGGCATTCCATCGAGCCTGATACATAATGTTTCACAAGATAGCCGTGGTTATATTTGGGTGGCAACTGAAAATGGTGCTAGCTATTTTGACGGAATAAAATTCAATACTTTTCATCACAATAGTAGTTTAAACGGATCAATTTGTAGTGAACTTGTAAAAACGGTTTATTCCGATAGTCGCGGAACTTGTTGGGTTGGAACTTCAAATGGACTACAGATATTTGATCATGTTAAAAACGTATTTCGTGATTTTGATTTGCAATATCCATCATTTACAGGAAACCAATTTATCTCTTCAGTAATCGAAAGCAAAAAATTAGAAAAGATTTTTGTTTCAGTATCGGGATGTGGAGTGTTGGTTTACGATATAGATTCGCACATTATTGATATTGAGACCACCGAAAAGCTGAAAAACTTATATGGAGAAACATATTTAGGAACACTTTTCTTCGATAAAGAAGGTAATTTATGGTCTTATTCAGAGCAGGGGTGTTTTTATAAGGTTAACATCCAAAACAATATTGGGGGAAAATTGAAATGGGCACCGGAGTTGCAAAAGCAAGCCAAAGAAATAATTGTTTCTTCTGTAACAATTATTCCGGGTAGTTCAAACATGTTAGTTGGAACGTATAATCATGGTTTATTTATATATGATTGCAAGCAGGGATACATAAGAAATACTCAAATCACCTCACCAAAGAAATTTCGTATTCGTTTTCTATTAACAGAGAATTTAAAGAGTTACAATAATCAATTAAACATTTGGGTCGGTACAGAGGAGTCAGGATTAAAAATATTCGATTACGAACATGAAAAAGTGATTGTCCCTGAGTTTCAATATTCCCCTATTGATTTGAATAACTGCAAGGTGCATTCCGTTTTACAGGACAATCAGGGGAATATCTGGGCAGGTATCTATCAAAAAGGATTGTTGGTAATTCCCAAGTTAACAAACAAATTTGAGTACATTAAACTTTCAGCATCTCAAAGCTCTACGAGCCTAAATATTGCTTGCGTTACTTCAATTTTGCGTGATAAGAATGACATGCTGTGGGTAGGTACAGATGGGGGAGGTCTTTTTAGAATTGAGAAAAATGGCCGAAAAACTCAGTATACAAAAGATAATACACCTTTGCCCAATAATGCAGTTTTGACTTTAGCCCTTGATAAGCGGGGCACATTATGGATATCGACTTATATGGGTGGGGTAACAATTTATAATCCTAGTTATGGTTTTAAAAAATACAGCAATAGCCAGGGTTTGCAAAAAGTTAACTCTGCCCTATATGATAAGCAGAACGATCGTATGTTTTTTGGAACCTTAGGTCATGGACTGAAGGTTTTAGACTTTTCAAATAATGAATTAGAAGACTTTGCCCCTTCCGGAGAATTAGAATGGATTAATTCACTTTGCCTTGATTCTTCAGGGAATATCTGGATTGGTGAAACTGAAGGAGTTCATTGTTTTAATGGAAAATATAATAATAAGATAGAATTAGGAGTAGAAAACCGATTAAAGGGACAAACAATAGGTGCATTGCTTGAAGGAAGCGATGGTACTATATGGTTTGGCTCTCCCAATGGTCTTTATTCTTATAACAAAAATAATGAAAGCCTCCAAATGTACTCCAAATCGGAAGGATTACCGGAAAACATGATATGTGCAATACAACAAGATGAAAGAAATAATTTATGGGTAAGCACTATAAATGGTCTAGCAAAATTCAATCCGAAGAATAAAACTTTCACTAATTTCTTTTCGAATGACGGTCTTCAGGATAATGAATTTAGAATGAAAGCCAGCTTTAAAGATAAAGATGGGAAAATGTTTTTTGGAGGCATAAATGGGATTTCAGCTTTTTATCCAAATGATATTAAGGTGTGTAAGTCGTTGATGTCAAATGTTTATTTCACACAACTTTCAGTATTAAACAAGAATGTTGATTATAACGAAGCACTGGGAGATAATAATATGCTGGATAGCCACATTTCAGATGCCCGGAGAATAACGTTAAAAAAAAGACAGAATGTTTTCTCACTTGAGTTTACAGTGTTGGAATACGCTAATCCATATAAAGTTGCTTATGGATATATGCTTGAAGGCTTTGATACTGAATGGCGATATACAAATGTAGATAATCGCAGGGCTACTTATACTAATCTGCCTCATGGCGATTATACATTTCATGTTAAAGCATTCTTCAAAGGGAATACCAACGAAAATGACATTGTTCAAAATGAAATAGAGATAATTATTCTACCTCCATGGTACAGGCAATGGTGGGCATATCTATTATATATGGCAATCTTTATGCTTATAGTCTGGTTTGCTATCGATATGTTTATTCAACATTTAATGCGATTAAGAGAACGCAAAGAATATGAGAAAAAAGAGTTGAAACTCAGGATGTTTACTGACTTATCTCACGAAATTCGCACTCCGCTTACAATGGTAATGAGCCCGTTGAAAACGATAAGGGAAAATGAAAAATCAGGAGAAAAAAGAGAACTTCTTGATCTTATGTATCGCAATGTGCTGCGTATTCTACAGCTTATTAATCAATTGATGGATGTTCGTAAAATTGACGATCAAAAGTTAAAAATGCAATTTCAAAATACTGATTTGATTTTTTTTATAAAAGATATCATGAAATTATTTGAACGTTTGGCAATTCTTCGGAATATTGATTTTAGGCTTATCTCAAATTTTGAAGTACTGAATGTATGGATTGATCAGATAAACTTTGATAAAGTCATTTTCAATATATTGTCAAATGCTTTTAAATACACCCCAGATAATGGTTATATTCTTATCTCTATTGATATTATTCGCAAACAAAATGAACGATCAAAAATTAAGAGTTATGTTGAAATAAGCATAAAGAATTCAGGAAGTAAAATAAAGAAGGATGAGATAGAACGTATTTTTGAAAGATTTTATCAAAGTAGTAACAATATACACGACATTGGTTCAGGAATTGGACTTCACCTGGCAAAAAATATCATCGATTTGCATTATGGAAATATAAAAGCATTTAACGTTGAAGATGGAGTTATATTTACTCTAAATATTCCAAACGGCAACAATCATCTTGATAAAATGCAATTGACAGATACCATAAAGCTGGTAAACTTGTATTCAGATTATCGAAAGGATGGAAATATTATAGATACAAGTTATCTCGAACAAATGAATGAACGTAACGAAGGGGTAATTAATGAAAATAGTAAAGAAAAGTATTCATTGATTATTATTGATGATGATGTTGAATTTGGTGTATATTTAAAAAGGTCGCTGTTAACTATATATAATGTAAAGTTTTACACTAATGCAAAAGATGCCTGGAATGAAATATCAATAACGATACCAGATGCAATTCTAACCGATTTAATTATGCCTGACATAAATGGAATGACATTATGCGAAAGGATTAAGAAAAATCCAAATACAAATCACATACCTGTTATAATTCTTACGTCTGATACAGAGGAGGATAGTGAGCGTTTATGTTTCGAATGCGGAGCCGATCATTACCTTACAAAACCGCTAAGTATTGAATTGTTGAAAAGTACCATTGTGCAAGTAATTAACACACGTGCAATGTTAAAAAATAAGTATAATACCAATATGAATGCAGGCCTGGATGAAGTAAAAATAACCTCACCTGATAGTCGTCTTGTCGCAAAGGTTATTGAAATTATTCGAAAAAATATTGAAAACCCTGAATTTAATGTAGATGGATTAAGTGTTGAAATAGGGTTAAGCAGGGTGCATTTGAACCGAAAACTAAAAGCTAACATGAATATCTCACCGGGGAGTCTTATTAAATCAATACGATTAAAACAGGCTGCATATTTGTTGGTTAATAATAAAGTGAACATATCTGATGTAGCTTATAAGGTGGGTTTTTCTTCTCATGCATATTTTTCAAGCAGTTTTAAAGATTACTTTGGAATGGCTCCTGGCGAGTTTGCAACAAAGTATTCAAGTTCAATTGAAAAAGAAAACCTGAAAAAATTATTTGAAAACTAACCATGGTATCTTTTTTTGTTTTTCTACGGTGATATATTGCTTGCTAATTGTGTCTTCCTTGTTTTATGTAATTGTAATACAGTGTTTTACAATGTTATTTTGTGCTACAAAATTTCATGAGTTTACTATAGACTGATTTTAAAATCGAAAGCATTTGTATCAAAATTATAAATCTGTAACAGATTAGTAACCGACATTTGCGTTGTCTTAATTATTTTAAATTAAAACTAAATCTAATGATGAAAAAAAATCGATTGCTAATTGTGGCAGCATTTATGTTACCACTATTGTTTTTTTCTCTCTCGGGTGTTGGTCAAAACAATACCATTAGTGGTGTTGTAACTGACGAAACAAATACTCCGATGTTGGGAGTTAATGTTGTTGTTCAAGGAACAACAATGGGTATTGTTACAAATCCAGATGGAGAATATCAAATACAAGCTTCATCCAGTGATGTTCTTGTTTTCTCATTTATTGGCTATCAGAGTCAGGAGGTAATTGTAGGAAATCAAACCGAGATCAATGTAAGTCTTTCAGCAAGTGATATTGCAATGGAAGATGTTGTTGTAATTGGTTATGGTACTCAAAGAAAAGAGGCTGTAACTGGCTCTGTTTCATCAGTTGGTGGTGATGAAATGCGGGATATTCCTTCATCCAATATAACACAAGCCTTACAAGGCCGTGTTTCTGGTGTTGAAATGTCTCAAACATCTTCAAAACCGGGAGCTGAAATGCAGATACGTATTCGTGGTCAACGATCGCTTAATGCTAGTAATGATCCTCTAGTTGTACTTGATGGTATTCCGTTTGCCGGGTCTATAAGTGATATTAATACGAATAATATCAAAAGTATTGATATATTGAAGGATGCTTCGGCAACTGCTATTTATGGTTCGCGAGGTGCTAATGGTGTCATACTGATTACAACAAACAAAGGAAGAGCAGGACAGAAAGCAACTGTTTCATACAATGGTTATTATGGTATGAAAAGCGTTTTTGCTGAGTACCCAATGATGGATGGACCTGAATTTGTAAAGCTTCGTTCCGATGCAGGCATTTATACAAATGGCTTGGATGAGTCTGACAATGTTAATACTAATTGGCAGGATTTATTATATCGAACAGCTTCTGTTACAAATCACAATATTAGTGTTGCCGGTGGAACTGCACAAGGCGGTTATAACTTTGGAATAGGCTATTATAAGGATGAAGCCGTTTTGCCTGGTCAGGATTACGAACGATTTTCAATGCGAGCCAGTCTTGAACAAGGAGTCGGTGATTATTTTCGTTTCGGATTTACATCGAATAACAATTTTTCAATCAATAACGGGAATAACTTAGGGCTTTATTCAACGTTGAGTAGCTCACCAATTGCTGATCCCTATAATGAGGATGGGACTTTAAAAAGAACCATAAAAATGTCTTTGGATGAAAATTGGGTGTATACAGAAGGAATAATTAATAATTTAGGGGATAAATGGATTGATCAGAATAAGTCATTTGGCTCTTATAATACATTTTATGGCGAAGTTAAAATTCCTGGTATTGAAGGATTAAAATATAGAGCAAATATTGGGCTAAACTTTCGTATGAAAAATGAAGGCAGCTATACCGGTGAAGGTGTATTTAGCGCTACGCCAACAACTCCTTCAACAGCTTCTATTAGTAATTCACTTACAACCAATTGGGTTATTGAAAATTTATTGACATACGATCGTAATTTTTATGGCAAACACCAGGTTAATGTCGTAGCTTTATATTCTACCGAAGAAACAAAGTATAACAGTTCATACATATCGGCAAAAGATATTCCATCAGATCACTTTCAGTTTTATAACTTAGGACAAGCTGAAGGTGAAATTACAGTTAGTCCTGATAATCAGGACTATGAGGTGAGTGGATTGATGTCATATATGGGACGAGCCATGTACACCTATGATAATAAGTACATGTTTACACTAACATATCGTTCCGATGCTTCATCACGTTTGGCCGAAGGCCACAAATGGCATGCATATCCTGCCGTTTCAGCGGGTTGGAATTTGACAAATGAATCGTTTATGAGCGGTGTCAGTCAGGTTAATCTTCTAAAATTAAGGGTTGGTTACGGACAAACTTCTAATCAGGCTGTTGATCCTTATAAAACGCTTGGCCTTTTGAATACACGCCCATATAACTTTGGAAGTAGTAACTTTGCAACAGGTTATTATGTGTCTGAATTACCTAATGCAAAGCTGGGATGGGAGTATTCTGAAACGTGGAATTTTGGTGTTGACTTTAGAGTTATTAATCATCGTTTATCAGGTACATTAGAATATTACATACAGGATACAAAGGACATTCTTCTCGCGGTTAATTTACCAAACACATCCGGAGTAAATAGTTATATGGCAAACATTGGAGAAACTCAAAACAAAGGTTTTGAACTTTCTCTTGATGGATTAATATTGGACGATTATAACGGTTGGACATGGGAGGCAGGTCTCAATATTTATGCTAATCGTAATAAACTGATTGCTCTCGCTTCAGGACAAGATAGAGATGAAGGCAATTGGTGGTTTGTAGGACACCCGATTGATGTGATATACGATTATGAAAAAATCGGCTTATGGCAAGAAGGGGATCCCAATTTAGACATTTTAGAACCGGGAGGTAATATTGGTATGATTAAAGTAAAATATACCGGAGAATATAATGATGATGGTACACCGGCAAGATCAATTGGTTCGGATGACAGACAAGTAATGGATTTAGAATCGAACTTTCAAGGTGGCTTCAATACACGAGTTGCATATAAAGGTTTCGATTTGAGTATAATTGGTGCTTTCAAAAGTGGCGGAACCCTTATTAGTACTCTTTATGGTTCTTCTGGTTATTTGAATTTAATGAGTGGTAGACGAGGGAATGTTAAAGTTGATTATTGGACACCTGAAAATACTGGCGCTAATTATCCTAAACCCGGAGGAATAACTAGTAACGATAATCCAAAATATGGAAGTACTCTTGGATATTTTGATGCATCATATTTGAAAATCCGAACCATTTCTCTTGGTTACAACTTTGAAGATAATTGGATGAAAGGTGCAGGAATCGATAAATTACGTATTTATTGTACAGTGCAAAACCCATTAGTAATGTTCTCACCCTATCATAAAGAATCCGGAATGGATCCTGAAACAAACTCATATGGTGATGAGAACTCAGCCGTATCTTCTTACGAGAGACGTCTTTTGACAATTGGTACAAATACACCATCTACGCGTAACTATTTAATCGGTATTAATTTAACATTCTAAAAAAGATGAAAATGAAACGAACAAACATAAAAACTCCCATTTTTATCGTTGTTATGACATTGTTTTTCATGTCATGCTCTGATATTTTGGAAGAACAGCCACGCAGTATTTATGAACCCGGTTTTTTTAAAACGGAACAAGGGGTAAATGGCGGATTAACGGCTTTGTATGGCCACTTACGTAATATTTATGGCCAAGCATACTACTATAACTCATTGGTTACCGGTACCGATGAAGCAACCTATGCTCAGAGTGCTGATGCAAACTTTAAAAATCATGACATGTCTGGTGTTGGTGAAATTAATGCCTCTTCGAGTCGTAGTGATGTATTATGGGGACAAGCATTTGCTAACATTAATACTGCCAGCGGTATCATCGAAAATGCCACTGAAGTAGGTGCTATTTCTGAAGCATTAATTTCTGAAGCAAGGTTTTTCCGTGCTTTTGATTACTTTTTGCTTGTTAAAACTTTTGGTGGTGTGTCTTTGGATTTGGGGGCAGGTGAGCTTAAATTTAATACTTCACCGGCAAGGACTTCTGTTCGTAATACTGTTCCGGAAGTTTATACCAAAGCAATATTTCCTGACCTACTTACAGCAGTTGAAAATCTGCCTGATCAAGGACGGGTTATTGGAGGCGTTACTAAAACAGCCGCACGTTTGTTTTTGTCAAAAGCTTATCTTACTTATGCCTGGTGGCTTGAAAACCCGAACAACATACCAACTTATCCCGCGTGCGATCGTGTTGACCCTGATGGGCATGATGCTCAGTGGTACTACCAGCAAGCTTACGATATTGCCGTAACAGCTATTGATAATCCGGGACCTTTCGGGTTACAGGAAACTTTCTACGATGTAAATTTGGCATCGAATGACCGGAATAACGAGATATTGCTCTATGCCGACCATACTGAAGAAAGTGAGTATTATAATGGAGCTAGTTTAACATACAGTGGAGCTGGCACTGGAGATAATTGCGCAGTGTGGATGGTTACCTGGAACTATACAAACATTAGAAGTGCTGTAGATTCTGAGTGGGAGACAGTTGTAAGTTCTGTTCAGCGCGAAGCTTCACAAGATTTAGGACGGCCATGGACACGGATGTGCCCAACAATTAATGTAGTAAAAGAAACATTTGAAGATAAAACCAACGATTCGCGTTATGATGGTACGTTTGTTACTACTTATCGGGCAAATTGGCCTAAAGGTGGAACTGATGCTGAATTTGTTTATAATGCAAATAATATGAAGGTTTATCCCAGTGAAGCTATATTAACATTTTTAAACGAAGAACCTTCCCAGGAAATTGATTATTCAAATTCAACCTATAAAAGCAACATTGGAGTAGGGGTATTACCCGGAAGATCTGATTTTGTTGTTTCTCCTGACGGTATTAGCAGGGTAGTTTATCCCGGTCTTTGGAAACTTGGTTGCTATCGTACCGATAATGGCGATGGGCTGGGGCAACCTAATGCCGGCAGTACTCGTCCGTTTAATATCGCAAAATTTTCAGAGTTCTATTTCATAGCTGCTGAAGCTGCTGTAAAAGGTGCTACAGCACAAGCTGGTAAGAGTGCAAGAGAATTAATTAATGTTATTCGTGCCCGTGCTGGCATGTGGCGTTGGGATAATAATGGTAATGAAGTAAAAGATGAAGACCATAGCGAAGAGATGGTTGCTGCTACTTCCGCTAATATAACTATTGATTATGTTCTTGAAGAGCGTTCACGTGAATATTATGGTGAAGGTTATCGCTGGTTCGATTTGGTTCGTACTCAGAAATGGGTCGAAATAGCTGCTACTTACGATATTTGTGGTAGTAGTTATGGTGATCATACTGCCGAAACATTTACTCGTGAAATACAAGATTTTCATTATCTGCGACCAATACCACAAGGTCAGCTTGATGGTATGGAGATGACTGAAGCTGAAAAAGATGCTTATCAGAATCCTGGATATAATTAATTAAAGGCAAATGGTCATAGAATACTTTTTATTTCATAGGGGCACTATTTCTTATTTGTAAGATATAGGTTGTTCTGGAGTTAGTTTGATTTAAAAGAGATTATCTTATTAGGTAGTCTCTTTTTTTTGTTGAATGAGATTATTTGATCATGATTTTATCTATAATTTGAAATCGATTACTTCAAATTGTATGTCTGATTCAATAAGTATTGGTTATCTTTAATTGATAAATTAGATTTCTGTTTTATATTTATTCCATATTATGAGAATTATTAGTTTTATTGGCAAAGTGGTGACACTACTTTTTCTGGGATGTTATTCAGCTTTTTCGCAAAATCCTATTATTAGCGATCAGTTTACTGCCGACCCTTCGGCCAGAGTTTTTAACGGGAAGGTGTATGTTTTTCCATCGCACGATATTCCGTCCCCTGAAGGCAAAGGACTTCGGGAGGATTGGTTCTGCATGGAAGATTACCATGTGTTTTCGTCAAAAAACCTGTCCGAATGGATTGACCACGGTATGATTGTAAGTCA
>JAQIBR010000218.1 GCA_027858955.1 Bacteroidales bacterium | reverse complement strand
ACCCCCAGCTTTATTCACATAAAACAGGCGTGGGCTCTTACTCCACGATTTCACCCTTACCGTACTGTTCGAAAACAGTCTTAGGCGGTATACTTTCTGTTGCACTTGCTGTTATCCCGCGTAGGCGGGACACCTTCCTGTTAGGAAGTATGGCGTCCTGCGTTGTCCCGACTTTCCTCTATTCCGCACTTGCGGAACAGCGATAGAGCGAATAGCCAAATGTCTTTTGTTCGATACAATCGCACTATCTATAATGTATATGAACTTCTATGGCTCCATAGCCATATCTATTAAAAGCTGCTTCTTTTACCTGTATATCAGGATATGTCCGTAAAACTTTTCGCAATTCATTTTTTAAAGAACCATTTCCGATTCCATGAATATAAATAAGTTTTTGATATTGATGGATCATTGCATCCTGAAGCGTTTTTTCGAAATAATCGAGCTGTGCCTGCATAATTTCATGCTTTTCTAAATTCTGATAATCAGAATTTAAGGCTGAAATATGTAAATCTATTTCTGCTTCAAGCAATCCTATTTTGTGACCTTCGACTAGTGATTTTTTTATACCTAAGGCTTTTTCAATATCTCGGCCAAGCTCTGCAGATTGAACTTTGGAAGTCTGTTCCGTTTTACTTATTAAGGTTTGATATTTTAAATCGCCCAATTGATGAACAAAAGCTTTTTTCTCTAAAACATCAATGTTTAAATAGCTGTTTTCCTGAAATAGCTTACTGCCCTTAATTTTGAAATATTCGTTTATGGGACTGATAAGTTTATCCATTGATGTTGCAAAGAACATTGCTTGAACATTGCCTTCTAACCAACTAGCCAAATCATCGCGATCGATACTGTCGATAAAATAAGCAGAGTATGGCTCAATTGAGTCATAATCCTGTCCGTGAAATTTTTCATCATCTTTAAGAAATAATGCAAATAAAACATTAAATGAGCTATTGTTTATCACAACAACATCGATTAGGCCAAATAATGTTCGAACTTGATCTTGCGGAATAAACGCCAAGCTAATACCTTCGTTCAATACCTTACTATTTTTATGTAGCAGAGTAGATATTTTAGCATCTGCATCCATTTCCAAACGATCTTCGGTGCTTAATTTTTCACGTGTACCAAAATCTTCATCAAAGAAATTATCCGAAGCTGTTTTAGTCTCTATTTTTATCAATTCCGTTGTGGAAATAGGAATTTCAAATCCATCCGTTGTACTTACATATACCAAGCTCGGACTGATTATTTTACTTATAAAACCGCCGCCTACTTCGTTTAAAAACTTTACTTTATCACCAATTTGAAACTTCATTGTATATTTCTTCCACCTTTTTTAAAACAAGTGCAAAGGTAATACAATTCCAATGAAATTTTGATTGTAAATCATCCCGTTTAAAAAGCCTATAAGTACGGCTATTAAGTTAAATGATGTATGGATTCTATTAAATTTATCATACCTTTGAGTAGCTCTGTGTTTTCTTTTGCCAAAGGCATCCCTTTGGGAGAGAAGCTTTGTGTAATAGCTATTCCATAGAAGGATCACAGCGAAGTCGCTGAGTTTCACAAAGAAAATTTGTTTATTATGATTGAAAATGAACTATCAAGAATTATTATTGGTTGTGCAATTGAAGTTCACAAACAATTGGGTCCAGGCTTATTGGAACGGCGTAAGCCCTCAACGAAGTTAATCTGCTTATCAGGAGTGTCTGTTCTATGAACTAAAGCAAGCTGGTTTAAAAGTACAGAAGGAAAAACCGATGCCAATCATTTATAAAGAAGTTAAACTTGATCATGGTTATCGAATAGATTTATTAGTAGAAGAAAAGGTAGTAATTGAGATTAAAACAGTAGATGTACTGAATGATGTGCATACTGCACAAGTACTAACGTATTTGACATTGGGAGATTATAAACTTGGGTTACTTTTGAATTTTCAGGTATCAATGCTTAAAACTGGAATAAAAAGATTGATAAATTGATTTCAGCGCAATAATAAACGAAATAGCCATAAGCGATTTGACTTTTATTAGTATTGATTAATTTCAATCTCGCCCTGAATAGCCAAAAGTGCATTCATGGCAAGTGCATCCATATCGTTAACACTTTGATAAACAGCTATGGGCGCAACTTTTAGTACTTTGTAACTGATGTATTCAGTAAATCGATTATAACTAAAAATTTGCCCGCTTAAAATAATTGCATCAACATTAAAATCTAAGACAGCACAGGCAGAGCCTATAAATTTGGCAATTTGATAACCCATAGCTTTAGCATAAAATTCAGCTTCGGTATCACCTGCTTCAATACGTTGGTTAATTTCATGAATGTTAGAAGTTCCCAAATGTGCTTTTAACCCTCCTTCTGAAGTCACCATTTTACGAATTTCACTTTCGGTATATTTACCGCTGAAACATACTTCGATCAGTTTTCCGACAGGCAAAGAACCAGTACGAGTTAAAGCAAATGGCCCGCCACCATCAAAAGCCTGATTTACATCCACAACCCGGCCTCTTTTATGAGCACCAATAGAAATTCCGCCACCACCAACATGTGCTACAACCAAACGCAAATCATCGTAGCATTTAGCATTTGATTTTGCATATTTACGTGCGACATATTTTTGATTTAGGGCGTGAAAGATTGATTTCCTAGTAAAAAGAGGATGACCAGTAACACGAGCCAAATCCTCCAATTCGTCAACTACAACAGGATCGGCTAAAAAAGCTTGGGCATTAGCGAAACTCTTTGCCAACAAATCTGCCAAAATACCGCCTAAATTAGTTTCATGAACTCCTTGATAACCGATCTTTAAATCATTAACCATTTGTACATTTACAAGATAAACACCTGCTTTCTTTAGTGGTTTTATCAGACCTCCACGAGCAACAACTGCTTCAATAGCATCACTATTCATATCGTTATCAATAAGTTCGTTTTTTATTGCTTGATAACGAAAGTCAATTTGATTTATGATATCTTTAAACTCGGCTAATTCTTCAGCTTTATGTTTAATGGTTTTTAAAAAAATAACATTGTTTCCACGATAGATTGCAATTTTTGTTGTTTCCGATTCGGGATAGACGACTAATATTTCTTTTGAAATCATTTTTGATATGTGTTAGAAAGAACGAAAATATAAAAAAAACAAAGATGATCAATAAATACCTTCAATTGAATGAAATAATAAATATTGGGTTTTACTTTTGGTATTATTTCTATGTACTTTTGTTTGAAATTTGAATTATTTATACTTATGATAAAAGATTTTTCAAGAACAAAAATAATAGCAACTCTGGGACCTGCATCCTCTGATAAAGATACACTTCGGAAAATGTTTGAATCGGGATTGGATGTTTGCAGGATAAATTTTTCGCATAGCTCATACCCTGATGCTAAAAGTCTTATCAAGACAATTCGTGAACTGAACGAAGAATTGGACACCGATGTAGCAATTTTGGCCGATTTGCAAGGTCCAAAATTACGTATAGGCGAAATTGAAAACGGCAAAGTTTTTTTAGAGAAAGGTTCTAATTTAGAATTTGTAACGGAAAAATGTATTGGCAATTCTTCCAAAGTTTTTATGACTTATCAGGAGTTTCCCAAAGATGTAAAACAGGGCGATTTTATTTTGATTGATGATGGAAAACTCAAATTGGAAGTTGTTAAAACCAATAATTTAAATTCCGTTTTGGCAAAGGTTATTTATGGTGGTAATTTAGGATCGTATAAAGGTGTAAATCTGCCAAATACAAATATTTCGCTTCCAAGTTTAACTGAAAAAGATATTGAAGATGCAACATTCGCTTTAGAGCAGAATGTTGATTGGATAGCATTATCTTTCGTACGCCGTGCAAGCGATGTTATTGAATTAAAACAATTGATTAAGAGAAAGCGAAAAGACACCTATGTCGTATCAAAAATTGAAAAGCCGCAAGCAGTAAAAAACTTGAATGCAATTTTGGTCGAAACTGATGCGATAATGGTTGCCCGAGGTGATTTAGGAGTTGAAATGCCATTTGATATGGTTCCGCTTTTGCAAAAAGAAATAGTAGAAAAATGTATGGATGCTTCGGTTCCTGTTATTATTGCTACTCAGATGATGGAAAGTATGATAACGAATTTCCTTCCGACACGTGCTGAAGCTAACGATGTTGCAAATGCGGTTATCGATGGTGTTGATACTGTTATGCTTAGTGGCGAAACTTCGGTAGGAATGTTTCCTGTGGAAACGATTGAAAATATGCATAAAATTATTCAGCATATAGAGGCGAATCGTTATAATTATAATAGAGGAGTTCCTCCAAAACCAGGTTCATCCAGATTTATTCGCGATAATATTTGTTATAGTGCATCAATAATGGCCGAAAGGGTAGGTGCAAAAGCGATAATTACTTTTACTGATGAAGGAAATACTGCCAAAACTATATCGGGTTATAGGCCAAAAGCAGATATTTATGCTATCACTACTAGAAAAGAACTAATGAGTGCTCTATCATTGCTGTGGGGCGTTAGAGCTTTTTATATTGATAAAATTCAAAATATTGATCAAGCTATAGATTTGTCAATTCAAATATTAAAAAAGAAGGGGCAATTAAAAATAGGGGATTATGTAATTCACGTAGCAAGTACGCCTATGCGATTAAGTCATAAAACTAATATGTTGAAGGTTAGTATGGTGGAATAGAGTTGAGAGTTGAGAGTTAAGAGTGATGAGTTGTCAGTGAAGACGTCTTGGTGCTTAAATCACCAATCTTAAATCTTAACTCCTTGTTTTACATATTTCTTCGATACTGCCCACCAATTTCAAAAAGAGCTCCCGTAATTTGACCAATCGAACATTTTTTTGTTGTATCCATCAATGTTTCAAAAATATTGCCGTTTTTTCGTGCAGTTTCTTTAAGCTCCTCAATTAAAACCTGGGATTCATCTTTAAATGTTTTATGCAGATGCTCTAACATTCCTATTTGATAATCTTTTTCTTTGGAAGTAGCTCGAATAACTTCTTGCGGTATCAAGGTTGGAGAACCTTTTGAATTCAGAAAAGTATTTACACCCATTATAGGAAGCTCGCCGCTATGTTTCATCTTTTCGTATATCAAACTTTCTTCCTGAATTTTTGAGCGCTGATACATAGTTTCCATTGCGCCTAAAACACCACCACGTTCTGTAATTCTGTCGAACTCTAACATAACTGCTTCTTCAACCAAATCCGTTAATTCTTCAATGATAAAGGAACCTTGCAAAGGATTCTGATTTTTAGCGAGGCCCAATTCGTGATTAATAATCAGCTGAATTGCCATAGCTCTGCGAACTGATTCTTCTGTAGGAGTTGTAATGGCTTCATCGTAAGCATTGGTATGCAATGAGTTGCAATTATCGTAAATAGCATAAAGAGCTTGAAGTGTTGTGCGGATATCGTTAAAACCAATTTCCTGAGCGTGCAAAGAACGCCCCGAAGTCTGAATGTGGTATTTAAGTTTTTGTGAACGTTCGTTTGCTTTAAATTTGAGTTTCATCGCTTTTGCCCAAATCAATCGTGCAACGCGACCAATCACCGAATATTCAGGATCTATTCCATTGCTGAAAAAGAAGGAAAGATTGGGGGCGAATTTATTGATATCCATTCCTCGCGAAACGTAATACTCGACATAAGTAAATCCGTTTGCCAAAGTTAATGCCAATTGAGTGATTGGATTTGCGCCTGCTTCAGCGATATGATATCCGGAAATGGAAACACTATAGAAATTATTTATTTGTTGATCGATAAAATACTGCTGAACATCGCCCATCAGTTTCAAAGAAAAATCGGTGGAGTAAATACAGGTATTTTGTGCCTGATCTTCCTTTAAAATATCTGCCTGAACAGTGCCTCGAACAGTTGTAAGTGTATTGGTCTTTATTTTTTCATAGACATCTTTTGGTAAAACCATATCTCCAGTTACACCTAAAAGCATCAATCCAAGGCCGTTATTTCCTTCGGGAAGTTTTTCCTGATAAGCAGGACGATTGTTCCCTTTTGTTTTGTAAAGAGCTTCAATTTTGGCTTCAACTTCTTTTTCAAGGCCATTTTCTTTGATATAGAGCTCGCATTGCTGATCAATGGCAGCGTTCATAAAATAGCCTACCATAATGGGAGCAGGGCCGTTAATAGTTATTGAAACTGAGCACATTGGATCGGCAAGATTAAAACCGGAATAAAGCTTTTTGGCATCGTCTAAGCTAGCAACCGAAACTCCTGCATTACCGATTTTACCATAAATATCAGGACGGCGGTCAGGATCTTCACCATAAAGGGTTACTGAATCAAATGCAGTCGACAAACGTTTTGCCGGAAGTCCGTGTGAAACATAGTGGAAACGTTTATTGGTACGCTCCGGTCCGCCTTCGCCGGCAAACATTCTTGTTGGATCTTCACCTTCACGTTTAAAAGGGAATACACCTGCAGCAAAGGGAAATTCTCCGGGAACATTTTCGCGAAGATTCCATTTTAAAATATCTCCCCAAGCCTGATATTTTGGAAGTGATATTTTGTTGATATCCAGACCTGAAAGTGTTTTAACTTTGGTATCAACCTTAATTTCTTTATTTCTGACTTTATAGGAATAAATGGGATTATTAAATTGTTCAATCTTTGCAGCCCAATTTTCGATTATGAGTTTATTTCGGCCATCTAAATCGAGCTCGAGAGCTTCGTAATTTTTATTTAATGTCGAAATTGTTAAATCATCAGCCTTTGTATTTTTTAGTTCTGTTGTAGCAAGCTTAAGTCCGTATAATCTTTGAGCAATATTTGCCTGTTCTTCCGTCCACTGATTGTAGAAGCGAATGGTTTCTGATATCTCTGAAAGATAACGAGTACGATTTGGTGGAATGATATAATTTTTCTCGGGAACAATTTTATCTTTAATAAGGTGAGAAACAAATTTGCCGGGAACTAACTCATTCACTTTTAGTGTAAGTGCTTTATAGAGTTCAACAATTCCGGGGTCGTGAAATGATGAAGCCACAGTTCCGTAAATAGGTAAATCCTCCATTTTAGTATCCCAAAGCTGATGATTACGGACATATTGCTTTTTGACATCTCGAATAGCATCCAAAGCACCTCTTTTATCGAATTTATTTAAAGCAATAAAATCGGCAAAATCGAGCATATCTATCTTTTCCAATTGAGTTGAAGCACCATAATCAGGAGTCATGACGTATAGACTAAGATCGCTATGTTCAGTAATTTCTGTATCGGACTGTCCGATGCCTGAAGTTTCCAATATGATCAAATCGTACTTAGCATTTTTTACAATACAAAGAGCATCGTGAACATAACGCGATAAGGCCAAATTTGCTTGTCGAGTTGCCAAAGAACGCATATAAACTCGTGAATTATTAATGCTATTCATTCGGATTCTATCGCCCAGTAGTGCTCCACCGGTTTTCCGCTTAGAAGGATCTACAGCAATAATTGCAATTGTTTTATCTTCGAAATCCTCCAAATATTTACGAACCAACTCATCCACCAAAGAAGATTTTCCAGAACCTCCAGTTCCGGTTATTCCCAGAACAGGCGTATGTATATTTTTGCAATTTGCTTGTGTTTCAACAAATTGAGTATTAAATTCTTCAGGATAATTTTCGGCTGCAGAAATGAGTTGTGCAATATGATGCTTATCTTGATTTTCTATTTTTTTGATATCAAGTTTGATATTTTTTCCGGTAGGAAAATCGGCTTGTTCCAGCAAATCGTTAATCATTCCCTGCAAACCCATCGTTCTACCGTCATCGGGAGAATAGATTCGAGTGATACCGTAGTTTTGTAATTCTTCTATTTCGGTGGGTAAAATAACTCCACCACCTCCGCCAAAAAGTTTGATATGTCCACATCCTTGTTCTTGGAGCAGGTCGTACATATACTTGAAAAATTCGATATGACCACCTTGATAAGAAGTTATTGCGATAGCCTGAGCATCTTCCTGAATGGCGCAATCGACAATTTCTTGAACGGAACGGTTATGCCCGAGGTGAATTACTTCCGCACCACTCGATTGGATAATACGGCGCATTACATTTATTGCGGCATCGTGACCGTCGAATAAAGATGCTGCAGTAACTATACGAATATGATTTTTAGGTTGATAGGCTGGTTTTGGAATCATTGTTTTGTCTTTGTATTTAAATTTTGATGCGCAAAATTCATTATGCAAACATAATAAAAGGGAACGATTTCATCAAGTAATTTATTCAGGTTTCAAGGTGAGTATC
>JAQIBR010000191.1 GCA_027858955.1 Bacteroidales bacterium | reverse complement strand
TTTGTTTTTTTCATTTAAAACACCTCATAAAATTAAATATTTATTTTTATGAGGTGTTTTTTTTATATTTTTTAACTATTAATATTTGGTAATGTAAGTTTTATACTGTATGTTTGTACATATTAATTATAAAACAAATTAGTTATGTGGGAATATGAAATAATAATAAGACATTTTGAAGATCCAAATGATTATGAACTCACTAAGGAAATGGATAAATTTGGTGCTGAAAGATGGGAAATTTTTTCAATTAAAGAAAGAGTTGTAGAAAACTGGAACACTTATGGTGAACCTCATAATATAGTCGAATATAAATTATATATGAAAAGGATTATTCAGGAAAATTAAAATTATTATGGCAAGACAAAGAATATTTTCAACAATAATAAATAATGAAAAACTTTATGTAAAGTCTTATAGGAAAGCTAATGCTGTTAGATTCCTAAATAAGATTGATAGAGATGTTACAGTTGAAAAGAAAGACGTGTATATAGAAACAATCATTGATCCATCTATTAAAGTTATTAATGAATTATATCCAGAATTAATTAAACCAAAACAAGAAGACCCCAAGGATAATAAATATTTCAATATGTTTAATAATAATGATGTACTTTACTTGTAAAGCAAAAGCATAGTAGTTTTTATTGTGCCTAACGTAATGCAGCTATGAAAAGTAGCGGATTGTAAGGCAAGGACTATCGGATAGAAACAAAAGTAAAATTGAAACACAAACTTAAATATTAACCAAACACCCGCTATTTTTTATAGGTGCTGTTATGCATCTGGTGGCGGGTTTAAAAATAAATTCATTATGGAAGAAGTAACTATTTACAAATTTCAATTAGAGGCAATAAAAGATGCTTTACGAGTAACTGCCAATATACACAACAGCCGAAAGACATTAGAAACTTGCCACGATAGAATGGTGGTACAAGCCGAAAAGTATGCAGAAAATGCTTTAAAAGGTGAAAAAGATACAGTGGTTCGTTATGGAATACGAGACTAAGCCACTTGTGCATAACGTTGAATGTATGTGTAGTACAGCCTTGCACATATTTTCAACTTAAAACTAAACTTAATTGGCTGTATTACATATACATATTGTTAGCGTTTCGTTTTTGAGTGTTGGCATTAATAACTACAAATATGAAAAACATTGAAAATTTAGAAGTGATTCAATTGAACACGAACAAAGAAGGTAAGTTGATTGCAACAATTAGCTACCAAGACACAACAGTACAAGACTTGAATAATGGTTATGCAATAATTGATGCGCCTGTAAATGTAAGAGCGTTGCAATTAAGCTCAAGAGATAATGTACTTGTTGACCAATCTGTAAAATGTGAAGATATAGCGTTGGCAAATGAACGCTAACGTTAAGCATATACACCTGTGCTTTGGTCGTGGGTTAGCCTTGTGGGGCATGGGGTATATGTAGTGTTGTACGTATGTGCCTTATTATTAGGGTTTCAATAATTTGCTTGTTGATGTTTTATTGTTCTTCTATGTGAAAGTAATCAATTTTACACTTTTTGTTCTTTTCATTTTTCCTTAATATTTGATTTTTCAATTAATTTTCTTTGATTTTTGTCGTTTTTTCACATCAGGACACACCAATCCCATTGATTTTCATGCAACCTGTTTGTTTGGGATTTTTTCCGGTATCAATCTTTGCCTTCGATATTTAATTCTTTCTTTTTTCTTACCGTTTTGGATCGTGGTATACATGTAAACTTTTCTTCTTTGACAATGAGGACAAATCAAAGGGTTTTCTCCAGTTATTTCTTCCTGCAGCGCTTCCCAATCTCCTGATTCACTTATTTCCTTTTCTTCCGTTTCCGAATATAAATATTGTTGAGGAACCTGATTTCGGTTGGCATATAAACCATAATACCTTACTAATCGAAAGTATTTTAAGGGAACATGTTGCAGTAGTCTGGGAAAAAAATCTCTGTAATTAAGTTCCAGTTCCCGAACAACAGGTTTATTGTTTTCATCTTTAGTTTTATTGTCTTTATAGCGGAATGCAATATTTTCGCCTTCAATTTTAGTGATTTTATACTCACTCAGGCAAGCTCTTTTGGAGTACCGTCCAATGTAACGAATGACCTGAGTTGGGACTTGCATAGGCGGTTCCAGGTGTATTATCCATTTGCGTTTGTTGAGGCTTTTGATAAAACGCATAAAGTCCTGCCAGTCGATAAAATGATGTATCAAACTACCGTCATTATACAAAGCAATGAGCTCATCTTCAAATTTGCAGCGGAACTTCTTTTTAAGAAAATCATAATTGACAAATTCTCCCTTTATAGGTTGCAATGAATGGTTTTTTTTGCTGATTCCGCCCCAGGAAACAATCATATGCGTATGAACATGGTAGTCTTTTGTCTCCCCAAATGTGTGTAGAACTGATATTATGCCCGGATTTAGATTGTATTTTTCTCCCATCCATTCTTTCATGGTATCTGCCGAAACGCGCATGAGAGCTGAGAGAAGTTTATCTCCGTTTTGTTTAATCAACTGGTTCAATTGATGGGGGAGTGTCATGACGGTATGACGGTGAGGTAAAGCCAGCATTTTATGCTTTATATTATCGGCCCATTTTAAGGTGTCTTG
>JAQIBR010000062.1 GCA_027858955.1 Bacteroidales bacterium | reverse complement strand
AAGTAGGTAACACCAAAAAAATTGATTCCACAATAATATTAAGGTGTCGTACTAATTCATCGGTTTAGTTCAACAAACAGTACATATTCGGCAAAGGCCGAAAACGATACTTAATTGTTATGCACTGGTTTTTTATTTTTTTTGGTAAATTTTTTTTAGCTTTTCTTCTACTGATTCTGTATTTAATTTCTCGTTGTGAATAAAATATATTAATTCAATATTATTCTCTTCGCATAGAATTTTCTTCTTTTTATCTCTTTCTATTAGTTTCTCAAATGATTTAAGCCCACCAAAATGTTCAATCGGTTCGAAGTGTTGTTTTCCTTGATATTCTATTCCAACTTTGATGTTTGGAATATAAATGTCTAATTCGAGAAAATCTAAAAAGTCAGGTCTATAGTGACGATAAATTTCTTCATTAGGTAATATTTCAGATACAAGTTGATAAAGTAAAGTTTCATTTGTCCAAGCATCGCCAATTTTTTTTGCACCAAATTTGACCCTTACTTCATCTTCTATAAAATTCCTAATTTTCCTAGTCTCAACATGAAAAATGTGATCGTAATCAGCCATAATTTTGAGCATGTCAATGCTTTTAATATGATTATATTTTTTTACAAACTCTTCTTTACTGATGTCAAGTAAGCTAAACACTTGATTTGGACACACATCTTCTAGAATTTTAAAGTCTATTGGTTTAATACCAAATTCGTAAAACTGTTTATGTATATACCAACCAAAATTTTGTTCAAAAGACCCGCCATGTTCTTTTTCACAATAATTAATTGTAGGAACTTGATTATTACATTCATGACATATTCTATCTTTAAAAATTAAGCTATCTATAATATCTGTACCTGCATTATTATCTTTTTCTATAAGATACTTAACAACTTTTTGAGGAAAATGGTTTTTTGGTAAAATGTAATTTCTTTCTGGATCTCTTGCTTTTCTTTCATCATATTTGATGCGAAAATTTATAAAATTAACAACTGCTTTTTTAAAGCAAGAACAAAAATAGATTTCTGAATTAGTGTTATTGCTAAAGCCAATAAAGGATCCAGAAAACTCTGGGTAATAAACAACGGGGCATGGTAAGCCTTGTTCTTCTGTGATTAAACCTTTCCAATCTAGAGTTATTTTTTCTTGTCTCATTAAATTGATTGTTTTAATTGTATATTATGTGTATTCAAAACTTGTGCATAACGATGGCAATAAATTTTGGCGGGAGTTTTACCCACCTTATTTTCAAACAACTAAGCAGTAAATGTAATGAAATTCCCTTTCAAATACCGCTTTCCGCCCGCTTGAATTTATTGCTTGTTAGCTGCTGGGGTTATTTTGTTATATTTATTTTCATTTCAGAGTTTATACAGCTTAATTTATTATCAATAATGGTGAAATTTTTCCTTACAAATTCATCGCCTTTCAATAATGGAAAATATTTAGAAAATAAATTCGCTTTTAGTTTGCTGTTTTTGTCAATTATCCCAGAATTGTAATTTAAGTAATGAAATAGGAAATTTGCTATAATATCACAAGCTTGTATTAAAAAGCAATCAGAATCATCTGTCGGAGAAAAATTTATTACACGTTGATTATTATTTGGTATATATCCAATCTCGTCAAATGTCTCAATAAAAGCGTTTGCCAATATATCAAATGAACTATAAAAATCAAAAGTCTTTTTAGTCAAATCAGAACTTATAAACTCAATTGACTTTTCCTTATAATCTGTGACCTTTCCGGAAGAATCAGGATAAATTTCAAATTCACAATTTTGTCCATATTTATCTTTGTGAATTAGAAAAATATGTAACATATCAAAACGATGATACAATACTGGAAAATCATTAGGGTTTAAATTTTTAAACGCTTTTCTTACTTTATTTGTATCATCCTTACTTTCTAGATTTGACTTCAACCAATTTTTAATAGGCTCTCTATTTTTATCATATTTATTTTTCGATTCTAAGTAAATATGAACACTTAAAGAATTGCAAAATATTAATTGAATCACCTTTTCATATATTGGTGAAAGTTTTGTCCAATTAGATTCCCCTAATTTATTTGCATGGAAGCCCTTAAAATCTTTGCCAAGTACATTTCTGTTTTCATCAATAAGTTTTGTCATATCCTTTTCAAAAGCATCGCAATTGTCTGGGTTTGCAAATATACATGCGTGGATAAAAAAACTATTTTTATATCCAATTATTTCATCAATATATAGTCTAATTCTATCCATGGCTCACCCTTGCAGCTAACTTGTTTATACCATATTAAAGTATGATGTTAATATACTAAATACCAGAGATATCATCATGTTTTGTTGTTGTTATTTTTATATACTCAAGTACCCTAACGATGATTTTACCTTATTGTGTTTATTATCCAAAGGTATGAATTTTTATATCCAATTTTTTTGATTATCATAATTTGATAGAGTGAGACCTTTATAAAACAAAAAAGAACCTTCATTCCGAACGAAGTGAGGAATCTCAATATATTGAAAAATAGCCTTATAGAAGATTTCTCACTTCGTTCGAAATGATAAATCACGGGTTTTGCAAAGGTCTCAGGGGACTAAACAAATGTTATTTTTAAGGAAATAATTTAATATGATAAGTCTAAGTACATGACAAAAAATCACAATAGCCTTTAAACACGTCTATATTATTGTTATTAAGTATTTTAGCCAAACTATTTAATCCGAATTTAAAAAAACTGTATGCTTTTCTGCCATGTTTTTTAATGGGAATAGGCTTGAGTGAGTTTAAATATATACCAATTCTATATGCCCAAACAAAAGCTATCATTACCAATGCAAATAATTTTTCGACTCTATCCTGCTCTGTTAAATGAGTATCCTCAATATTGAAACCGCTTGTTTTTAGTGCCCTAAACGCAGTTTCTATTTGCCATCTTTCTTTATATAGGGCATCTGATTGATCTGGTTTGTTGAATGAAATAATTATTTGCAATTCGGGAATGCCTTTTTTGTTCAGTACTTTTGATCCCGAAATATAGCATAACTGATTATTGACCTTGACAATCTTTCTGATATAAACAAACTGATTGATGTTTAACCCATTAAACAACCACGCTGCTTTAATTATATGCCCGTTTCTTGGAATAATAACCTTAAAATTTTCTCGTATTCTAATATGATATCTAATATTGGAATCATTTAGATAACCAATCCACTCATCACCAATAAACTCTCTATCAGCCAATAAACAATCAATTGACAAAGTGCCAAATAGCCTGATATAACGTTGTAGTAAATCAATTCGTTCCGCTGTTGATGAATTACCAAATTTATTCATCATGCTGAATAAAACAGGGAATGCAACTCCTTGGTAAACTATTGATAATACAAGTATATTGATGTTTTTTGTGCCGAATTTCCAATTAGTTCTGTCCAATGCAAGTCTGTAAGGTGGCTTGTGGGGTAGCAGAGCAAAAACAAGACGAGCTATAATATTGGTATCAAGTATGAATCCTGCAATAAATCTTTGAATTCGACGAAGTGAAGAAAAGGTTTTTGCATCATTTTCAAATGCAACGGCTAGCTTCTCAAAATTGACAGTTTGAACCTTACTTAAAGCAATAATGAACAATCCTATAAACTTAATTCGAGCTAAGTTTAGATCAGCTCCAAAAATCTTGATTAGCGTATCATTTAAAATGCTAATTTTACTTTCTACTCTGGTATTTGTATCCATAGACGATTTTGTTGTTATTATCATCTAAGATATTGAATATCAGAGTATTAATTACATTTTATCGTGAAAGTTATCAAACAAGTTATTAACATATATTATTGATTGACAGTCTTTTAACGTTAAGTTGAAAAATTGTCATGTACTAAGATGATAAGGATAGATAATGCTTTCAAAAACATCTTTAACCACCGTAGGATAAGGCTTTCAGACTACTAGTCCTTTTATAGTATTGATATTAGATTGAGGTTTGACCGCAGGGTTGACCAGCATAAAAAAAGAGAGAAACAAATTAATGTAACTCTCTAATATTTATGGTCGGAGTGACAAGACTTGAACTTGCGACCCCTTGACCCCCAGTCAAGTACGCTACCAACTGCGCTACACCCCGCCTTTTCACCTATTGGCGAAATAATGATGCAAATTTATAAAAAATAAGCCAAAAATTTAGAAAATGATAAAGCGATTTATGAGCTAATTCGTTATTTAATGCTCTGAAATCAATTTATCAATCTTTGTATTCCAGTTTTAAGATGTGATACGTGAAAATTTTAAAAGTAATCCAAGTTTATAATCTCCCAATATCAAATACGTATGTACTTGTGTAGTATGTGCATCATTAAGTGTATCAACTTTTATAATATACACATTTTCTTTGTGAACGGCGCTAGCCCTCAACGAAGTTAAACTTAGTGTCTTCTCTGTGATCCTTAGTGGAATAGCTATAACACAAAGTTACTCAAAGAAAGCACAGAGTTACTCAAAGGTATGATAAGTTCACAAGTATACCTAGGGTATCATTTAATGAATTAGCCGATTTAAGCAAGAAGTTCTTTAACAATAGAAGAGATAGATTTGTTATCGGCTTTTCCGCCAAGTGCTTTTGATGCCATTCCCATAACACGACCCATATCTTTCATTGTAGTTGCTCCTGTTTCTGAAATTATAGCTTCTATCTTAGTCCTTAATTCTTCCATACTCATTTGTTCGGGCAAGTATTTTTCGATAATAGTTGCTTGAAAAATTTCGTCTTCAACTAAATCGGCACGATTTTGATTGCTATACATTTCGGCAGATTCTCTACGCTGTTTAATTAATTTTTGCAATAGTTGAATTTCCAGATTTTCAGGGATTTCTTCGCTTTGAATATCTCCACCTGTTTTGATAAGTAAAAGCCCCGCTTTAACTGCGCGTAAAGCTTCAAGGGTTTTTTTATCTTTGGCTAACATAGCCTTTTTAATGTCGTTATTGATTTGAATTTCTAAACTCATGACTAATTTTTTGGGAATGTAAAGGTACAAAAAAACCCGATTTCCCGGGCTCTTTTTCCTTTAGTTTATACTAGTCTACATTATCATGGAGAAATTTATTGTTCGATTTTATTTCTAATCCATCCTCACTATCTGATAATGTAAAACGTGCAACTTCAGAATCGGTAGATGGAACATTTTGTGATAAATTTATATTTTTTCTCTTATAAGCAGGTACCTTTTCCATTTCTTCAAAATTTTGTTTGCCTGTATAAGAGAGCTCTCGAAGCTTTCTAAGTCTTTCTTTATGTTTGTCTTCTTGATTAGACTTATTAATAGAAGGAGCATTTATTTCTCTCGTTTCTTCCTCTCTAAAAGATGCTGAATTAAACAAATCTTCATCTGATGATGCCCGTGGGATGTTTTCAATTTCTCTGATTATAAGCTCTTTACTTGGCTCAAAATCGAAATTGCCAATTTCTGTCAGGTTTTCCTTGGAATCTTCCAAGTTAAATACTTTCTTCTCTGTAGCTGTATATGAATCCTGACTTTTTGGACGATCGATTAATTCGATCGTATTTTCTGTATCTGCAGATTTTTCTATATCTGTGTTATCTTTTGAGATAACTGCATCTTCATTTAATTGAATTACTTTTTTTGCTGGTTTATTCTTATTTTGGTTAGATATTTTACGATCGAAACCGGTAGCAATCAAAGTAATACTGATGCCTTCGCCAAGTGCCGGATCTTTTCCACTACCCCAAATAACTTCACAATCGTGTCCTGTATGATCTTGTATGATTTCTGTGATTTCGCTAACCTCATCCATCGAAATTTCATTTTCGCCAGATGCAATATACAATAACATATTTGTGGTACCATTAATGTCATTATCATTAAGCAGTGGTGATGATAATGCTTGCTCTGTTGCTAAAATAGCTCTATTTTCACCTTCAGCAATGCCTGCACCCATTATTGCAACACCACTATTTTTCATTACAGTATTAACATCTTCAAAATCAACATTAATATATCCGGTAACGGTTATTATTTCGGCAATTCCTTTAGCAGCTTTGGTTAAAACATTATCGGCCTGACCAAAAGCTTGTGAAAGTGAAAGATTACCATATAATTCGCGTAACTTGTCGTTATTTATGACTAGGATGGTATCAACATGTTTTTTCAGTTCTGCAATTCCTTCTTTTGCTAATTCAGTACGTTTTCTACCCTCAAAAGCAAAAGGTAAAGTAACAATAGCTACAGTTAATATATCCAACTCTTTAGCCGCTTCGGCAATTATTGGAGCAGCTCCTGTGCCGGTTCCGCCACCCATTCCCGCAGTAATAAAAAGCATTTTAGTGTTGTTCCCCAGCAACTCTTTTATTTCTTCGATATTCTCAATAGCAGAATTTCTGCCAACAGCAGGTTTTGAACCAGCACCACGACCTTCGGTAAGACTAGAACCTAGTTGAATCTTTGTAGGAATAGGACTGTCTTCTAAATGTTGATTATCTGTATTACATAAAATGAAATCAACATCTTTAATACCTTGCTTAAACATGTGGTTTACTGCGTTACCACCGCCGCCGCCAACACCTAAAACCTTAATTATATTTGATTGGTTTTTAGGGGAATCGAAATTTAACATAGTGTGGTTATTTTTTGGTACTAATGTAGTTTTAAAAGATGCTACCTTTGTGCAGTACAAGCGTTTTTATTAACAAAGTTATTGTTGATATCCGACGGTTAAAAATGGAGTAAGACGCGTCTTAAATCGATAAGTTTTTTTATTTTAAATCTTCTGCTTCGTTATCGAAAAAATCTTGAATTTTTTGGAAAAAACTTTTATCATTTGTTCGATGAGGAATCTGTTCAACTTCTTGATTTTCATTGTTGGCAGGTTCTTGATTTTCAAAATCATAACGTTCAAAACCTTCAATAACAAGTCCTATTCCTGTGGAATATGTCGGGCTGGCTAATTCTTCAAGAGTTCCTTCAGCTAAATGTTCGTTTGGATATCCAATGCGAGTATCCATACCAGTCATAAATTCAGTAAGTTGTGCAATATGTTTTAATAATGCGCCGCCACCAGTTAAAACAATACCAGCAATTAATTTATTTTCATAACCGGAATTTTTTATTTCGAAATAAATGTGGTCAATAATTTCTTCTATGCGCGCTTGGATAATACTAGCAAGATTTTTTAAAGTGATTTCTTTTGGCGGACGACCACGTAAACCTGGAATGGCTACAACTTCTTCATCTTTATTTTCGCTTGCTAAAGCAGAGCCGAATTTAACTTTAAGTTCCTCAGCATGCTTTTTAATAATCGAACAACCTTCTTTTACATCTTCGGTAATTACATCCCCACCAAAAGGAATTACAGCAGTATGTCGTATAATTCCGTCATGGAAAATAGCCACATCTGAAGTGCCACCACCTATATCAACCAAAGCAACGCCTGCTTCTTTTTCTTCATCTCCTAAAACAGCTTTTGCCGAAGCTATGGGTTCTAAAATCAAATCTACTATATCTAGATCGCTCTTACGAACACATTTAAAAATATTCTTTGCAGCAGTAGTTTGGCCAATAATTATGTGAAAATTAGCTTCTAACGAATTCCCCATCATTCCAACAGGTTCACGAATTTCCGGTTCGCCATCTACGATATAGTCTTGAGGAATAACATCGATAATTTCTTCTCCCGGATTCGTATTTAGGTTGCGCATGCTTTCAAGCAAATCGTCTACATCTTTTTGAGCAATTTCGTCCTCTATATTCTTACGAATGATAATGCCTCTATGTTGAAGACTTTTAATATGCTGCCCGGCAATTCCAACATTCACATAGTCAATCTTTACATTTGATTTTGACTCAGCCTCCTCAATGGCTTTTTTTATCGATTGTTCAGTATTTTCGATATTGGAAACAACTCCGCGTTTAACGCCTATAGATTCGGTTTTCCCTGATCCAAGAATTTCTATTTTTCCGTGTTCGTTACGGCGACCAACAATAACGGCAATTTTTGTTGTTCCTATATCTAATCCTACAATTATAATGTCTGAGGCTCCCATAAATTTATTTTTTTGTGCAAACTACTTGATTATCGTATTTCAGATTAATCGATTTATATATAGTCCAATTTACTTTTTCTTTTCCTTTGATATAAAAATTCTTTAAACGTTTTAACTTGTCGTCTATATTATTAATATTTCCCAACTCTATGTAACTGACACCTGCTTTTGGAATTACTTCAAATTCTTGATCTGGTTTAACATAAATTTGATCAATCAAAGCATTTAAAAATTCGTCTTCTTGAATTTTTACGGCCAAGATATATATTTTTTTATAGATATCAGGCAAACTTAGTGTGTCATTTCTATTTTGATTGAAGTAATCATTATTTATTTTGTGGATAGTTCCGCTGGCAAGCAATAAACGTATAGTGTGTTTTGATGATAGAGGCATAACAATTGTGTCGGTTCCCAAATAAAAGTGCTGGCCAGCACTATTGTATATGCGAATAATGGCCTTACGGGGACTTGCTTTAACATCTAAGTTTCCGTTGATAGAAAGATAGGAGTCAGATTGTTCCAAATAGGCAATTTGATCTATATTTTTCTCAATTTGTTTTAGGTCAAGGCTTTTTATTTTTTGCCCTTCAATTGGGAGATGATTCTGCAATAGCTCTGTGCGTAGCTCCATTGTAGATGTTAGTAAAGGATAATTATTATTGTTGTTTAATTCTATTACTAGCTGGCTGCAAGTTGTATTTCTATATTGACGTATGGCGTACACTTCTATTGTTAACAGCGCAATTACACTTAAAACCCAAATACTAATATTTATTATTCGTTTAATCATTCGAAAGCGGCTTTTATTTTATCAACTAAACGATCAATATCTCCAGCTCCTAAGCTTAGAATTACATGAGGAGACTCGCTTTTTAAAAATGGAATAAGATCTGCTTTTTGTAAAAGAATCTTATTTGTCATAGGTATTTTGTTTAGCAAAAGCTTACTGTTAATGCCTGGAATAGGCTCTTCACGAGCAGGGTATATTTCGAGTAAAATAAGTTGATCGAGCAAAGCTAAACTTTTGGCAAAATCATTCAAAAAATCACGCGTCCGACTATATAAATGAGGTTGAAAAATTCCAGTTACTTTTTTATCAGGATACAAGGCTTTAACTGATAGTATGCTTGCTTTTATTTCTTCGGGGTGATGGGCATAGTCATCAAGATAAACCAAATCAGTCCTTTTGATAATATATTCCATCCTTCTTTTTACACCACTAAATGTATATAAAGAGTTTTTTATATTATTAGTGTTTTCAATGCATAAATAGGCAATTGCAGCTGCAGCTAAAGCATTCTCAACATTTATTTTGCCTGGCATGCCTAACAGTACATTTTCTATTCTTAGTCCAGGTCCCAATATAGTAAACTGATAAATTCCATCTATCAATTGCATATCTTCTACTTTAAAATCAGCTGAAGCATCGTCTGGTGAATATGTATAAATTGGCAATTCTGAATGAAGCTCTTTTTTTAATTCCTTCTTTACCAGTAATATGCCTTCGGGATGAATTAAATCTACAAATTCTTGAAAACTTTTCTTTAAACCTTGATGGTTCGAAAAAATATCTAAATGGTCGGCATCCATTGATGTAATAACTGCCAAATTAGGTGATAAATGTAAAAACGAACGATCAAATTCGTCAGCTTCCACAACTAAATTTCTACTGTTTTCGTTTAATATCAAATTGCTATTGTAATTGTTAGCAATGCCACCTAAAAAAGCATTGCAGCCCATTTTTCCATTGTTTAAAATATGAGCAGTCATACTGCTGACTGTTGTTTTCCCATGTGTTCCGGCTATTGCAATACAATTTTTATCAAGGCTAATTAATCCTAAAACCTGGCTGCGTTTTAGAAGAACATAATCATTGTCTATGAAAAAATTTAATTCTTTGTTTGTTTTTGGAATTGCCGGTGTATATATTATTAAAGTGTTTATTTTGTTTAAGAATGTAGCTGATATTTTGTTTAAATCATCTTCAAAATGTATACTTGCTCCTTCTTTTTCAAGTAATTCTGTAAGTGGGGAGGAAGCAAGGTCATAGCCAGCCACAAGTTTATTGTTTGCCATAAAATACCTGGCCAAAGCACTCATTCCAATGCCTCCGATGCCTATAAGGTAGATATGTGTGAACTGACTTAAATTCATTGTATTAGTTTTAAAACTTCATTTGCAATTTCAATATCAGCATTTGGTTTTGCAAATTGCTTAATATTTTCGCTCAATGCAATGAGCTCGGTCTCATTTTCGAGTAATGCTTTACATACTCTAAAAAGCTTTTCGGTAACTTCATTATCAGGAATTAAAATGGCAGCATTTTTGTCGGCTAAGCTTTTTGCATTTTTGGTTTGATGATCTTCGGCCGCAGAAGGTAGAGGGACAAAAATGCTTGCTTTCGCAGTGGCACTTAACTCTGAAATGGCAATGGCTCCGGCTCTGGAGATAACCAAATCGGCAGCAGCATAAGCTAAATCCATTTCATTAATAAATTTATGAGCGCGGATATGATGAATGCCCTGACTTTCAATTTGTTTTTCCGCTTCTACTATGCCTGTAATGCCAGTTTGCCAGATCAATTGAAAATCAGCTTTTATCCACAAATCAAAATTGGAGAAAACAGCTTGGTTTATAGATTTTGAACCCAAACTTCCACCAATAATCAAGATGGTTTTTTTATCGGATGAAAGGCCAAAATGCTTCAATGCAGTCACTTTTTTTCCATCAATTTGAATAATATGTTTGCGGACAGGATTGCCAGTTTCAATAATTTTTTTTGCCGAAAAAAAACGTTCCATATTTGGATAGGCAACGCAGATAGTTTTGGCTTTGTTAGCCAATAATTTATTTGTTATTCCAGGATAAGAATTTTGTTCTTGAATAAGAGCAGGAATGCCCTGACGATTAGCCATATATAAAGTTGGCCCGCTGGCAAATCCACCTACTCCAACAACCACATCAGGTTTGAATTTTTTTATAATCCTTTGGGATTGACATAAACTACTTATTAATTTAAATGGAAATAGAAGATTTTTTAAGCTTAATTTGCGCTGAAAACCACTAATCCATAAGCCTTTAATTGGAAAGCCTGCAGCTGGAATTTTTTCCATTTCCATTTTATCTTTCGCTCCTATGAAAAGGAATTCGCATTGCGGATGTGTTTTTTGTATTGCTTGAGCTATTGAGATAGCTGGAAAAATGTGACCTCCGGTTCCTCCGCCACTAATTATCACTTTTATATTTCTGTTTTCCTCTATCATTATTCTTCAGTATTATCAATCGGAGTAGAATTAGATGTTTTAACATCAGCTCCAGCTTTTACACTTTGAATCATACCCAAAGCCATAGACGTAAATAAAAAAGAAGAGCCTCCTGAACTTAATAATGGCAAAGGCTGACCTGTTACAGGAAGCAGATTTACTGCGACACCCATATTTATCATGGCCTGGAAGACAATAGTAAACATCAATCCAACTGCAAGTAATGCCCCAAAATTAGTTTGACTATGCTTCGCTATAATTAGAGTTCTAAAAAAGAGAGATAGGTATAAAAAGATTATTATAAAACCAATTATAGTTCCATATTCTTCAATAATAATGGCATATATAAAATCGGCATGTGCCGAAGGCAAAAAGGCACGTTGACTGCTTTTTCCTGGCAGGCTTCCTACTATGGGATTGGATGCAATAGCTATTTTCGCTTGCATTACCTGATAATTAGCTTCTGGATCGCCTGATCTAAAATCTTCGATGCGACTGACCCAGGTATCGAATCTGGGTATAATATTTGGATTGACTTTAGCTAATAAAAATGCAAAGGCTGCTATAACGATAATACTTCCAGAAAGAGCTAAAAGGTATTTTGCCTTAACTCTTCCAATAATCATCATAAAAAAGGCAGATACAAAAATTAAAGCTGAGGTGGAAAAATTAGACTGTAAAATTAAGGCAGTAATAATGAGTGTTGGTGAAAATATATTCAAAAGGACATATTGAATGACATTCTTATTTTCGCGATATTTTTCTGGAAGTTTGCTCAATGCTCTAGCCAGATAGGTGAGAAGAACAATTTTGGCAAAGTCAGAACTTTGAAAACTGATGTTTATACCTGGAATCATTATCCAACGACTCGCATTGTTAATGTTTGTTCCTAGTAAAATGGTGATTATTAACATTGGAACAACTAGCCATATGAGCAGTTTACTGCCAACGCTGAAATAGGTAAATTTGATTCGATGCATTAAGTACATAACAGCAAAACCAATTCCAACAATGCCAATTTGTTTAAACAAATATCGCATTGCATAACTATCTTCCTGTTTATATGCTAGATACCCTGAGGCACTATATACAATAGCAAGCGAAATCATAGAGAGTAGTATATAAATTACCCAAATGACTCTATCACCTTTTAGCTGTAGGCTAAAATTACTCATCTTTTACAATTCATTTACGGCATCAATAAATCTGTTTCCGCGATCTTTGTAATCTTCAAAAAGATCGAAACTTGCACAAGCTGGCGAAAGTAAAACAACATCTCCCGAGTTTGCAAGTTTTTGCGCTTCTTCAACAGCCTCAGTTGCACTATAAGTTTGAATGATATTTGGAACCATAGCACCGAAATGTTGCATAAATTTTTGATTGTCTAAGCCTAAACATACAATGGCTTTTACCCGACTTTGCACTAAACTGTTAAGCGAACTATAATCGTTGCCTTTGTCCTTGCCGCCTGCTATCCAAATGATAGGTCTTCTAACACTGTCTAGTGCAAAATACGTGCTGTTTACATTGGTCGCTTTTGAATCGTTAATGTAATTCACGCCGCCAATGTTTGCAACAGATTGCATTCGATGGTTTACATTTTGAAATTCAGCTAATGAATCTTTTATGCTTTGGCTTCTAATGTTTTGTAATTTACCTGCCACACCTGCTGCCATCGAATTGTAAATGTTGTGTTTTCCCTGAAGTGCTAACTCTTTTAGTGTCATAGTTAATTTGTCCTTATATATGTTAATGATTACTTTTTCATTTTCTAAATAGGCTCCTTCTTTTATTGCTTTGTTTTGAAGCGAAAAAGGAATAAGCTTTATGTTTAATTTCCGTTTTGCTAACTCCTGATTAATTACAGGATCATCAGCATTGTAAATCAGATAATCAGAGGTATTCATGTTTTGTATTATTCGGAATTTAGATTGAGTATAGTTTTCAAAATTATTATCATACCTATCCAAATGATCCGGTGTGATGTTCGTAAGTATGGCTATATCTGCCTTAAATTTGAGCATTCCATCGAGCTGAAAGCTGCTTATTTCAAGTACGTAGATATCAAAATGATTTTCAGCCACTTGCCAGGCAAAGCTTTTTCCAATATTTCCAGCCAAACCAACATTTAATCCTGCATTTTTTAAAATATGATGGGTCAAAAGTGTTGTTGTTGTTTTCCCATTGCTTCCGGTAATGCAAATTAATTTGGCATTGGTAAAACGAGCTGCAAATTCAATTTCAGAGATTATTTTTATTCCATATTCGTGGATAATTTTTATCAACGAAATATGATCAGGAATACCAGGACTTTTAATTACTTCATCAGCCTTTATTATCTCTGAAATAGTATGTTGCCCTTCCTCGAATCTGATTTCATGATTTATAAGAACTTTTTTGTAGCTATCGCCGATTGAGCTTTTATCGCTTAGAAAGACATCATAGCCTTGTTTTGCCGCCAATATTGCTGCTCCTGTTCCGCTTTCTCCTCCGCCAAGAACAACAAGCCTTTTCATTTATCTCAGTTTTAATGTGATAATGCTCACTAATGCTAATAGCAATCCTATGATGAAAAATCGCATAACTATTTTTGGTTCTGCATAACCTTTCATTTGATAATGATGATGGAGTGGGGACATGAGAAAGATGCGCCTTCCTTCACCGTATTTTTTTCTTGTATATTTGAAATAGACTACTTGTATCATCACGGAGAGATTTTCCATTAAGAAAATGCCTGCAAGAATGGGTATTAACAACTCTTTGCGAATAAGGATAGCAAAAACAGCTATAATTCCACCCAAGGTTAAACTGCCTGTGTCGCCCATAAAAACCTGAGCAGGGTAGGTGTTGTACCATAAAAATCCAATAGTTGCTCCAACAAAGGCACTGATGAAAATTGTTAATTCTCCTACATTTGGTATATACATAATGTTCAGGTAATTGGAGAAAATAACGTTGCCGCTTACCCAAGCAAGCAGTCCTAATGTTGTCCCAATTATAGCAGATGAGCCTGTTGCTAAACCATCGATACCATCAGTTAAGTTAGCACCATTTGAAACGGCAGTAATTATCAAAATCACTAATGGTATAAATATTATCCAAGCCCATTTACTTGCTTCAGGACCAGCCCAAGCAATTAGTGAAGCATAATCGAAGTTATTGTTTTTGAAAAATGGAATAGTGGTTTGTGTAGAATGAATTGCTTTTGGACTTACATCACCTGAGGTAATATTAAGTGCTTCGCTCGGATTTTGAGATGCATCCGCATGTTTAATTATTGATAATGGAAGCTGCTCTTTTATTGTAATATCGGAGTGGAAGTACATACTCAACCCAATTACAATTCCCAATATTATTTGTCCTATAATTTTGAATTTGCCTGCTAAACCCTTTTTATTTTTCCTGAATATTTTTATATAATCATCTATAAATCCTATAAAGCCCAACCAAATAGTGGTGAATATCATCAGGATTATATAGATATTATCGAGTTTCGTAAAAAGTAATACAGGAATCAGAATAGCTCCAATAATGATAAGCCCACCCATAGTAGGAGTACCGGTTTTTTCCATTTGACCATCTAAACCTAAATCGCGTATGCTTTCACCAACTTGCTTTCGTCTTAAATAATCGATCAAACTTTTACCGAAAATCGTTGAAATGGTGAGTGATGTAATTGCAGCCATTCCCGCGCGGAAAGAGATATATTGAAAAACACCGGCTCCAGGGAAATCAAATGCGCTATCTAAATAATCAAACAAATAATATAACATGGCCTATTGTGTTTTTTTAAATAAATTGTTTATAATATCCTTGTCGTCAAACGGATAACGTATTCCATTAATCTCCTGATAATTTTCGTGCCCCTTACCTGCAATTAGAATGATATCGCCTTTTTGGGCAAGGAAAAAAGCCGTTTTAATTGCTTCCTCACGATTTATAATTTGAAGGCATCGCTTTTGCTGTTCTTCATTTAATCCGGAATGCATATCATTAATAATGGTATCGGGATTTTCAAATCGGGGATTATCAGAAGTCAGAATTAAACGATTGCTTAATCGAGCAGCTATTATAGCCATCTCAGGTCGCTTGCTTTTATCACGATTGCCTCCTGTGCCAACTACCGTTATGATCTTGCTGTCATTGCTTTGTATATGATTAATAGTATCGAGTACATTTTCCAATGCATCTGGCGTGTGGGCATAATCTATTATGGCAATTATTCCATCGGTAGATACTTGATAATCAAAACGCCCAGCAGCAGATTGAAGGTTTGATAATGCAGGAAGTATTTCTTCTTCATTCTCACCTAAGAGGAGAGCAGTTCCATAAATAGCTAGCAGGTTATATGCATTAAATTGGCCAACCAAACGGCAATATAAATCGTGCTCGTTAATTTGCAAATGCAGGCCGCTAATCTGGTTTTCGATAATTCTTCCTTTAAAATCAGCAAGATTTTTAATGCTATAAGTATGTTTTTGAGCTATGCAATTCTGCAACATAACCGTCCCGTTTTTGTCGTCAATATTGGTTAGTGCAAAGGCTGATTTTGACAATTCATCAAAAAATGATTTTTTAGCTTTAATATATTCGGGTATTGTCTTATGAAAATCGAGATGATCGTGCGAGAGATTAGTAAAAACCCCTCCTGCGAACATCAATCCCGCTGTGCGTTTTTGCACCAAAGCATGACTACTGACTTCTATAAAACAATGCGAACATCCGGCATTTACCATTTCAGCGATAAAAGCGTTTAGCTGGATTGCGTCTGGCGTTGTATGAGTTGCTTCAAAAGACTGTTTGTCAATTTTGTTTTCTATAGTCGATAATAATCCACAACTGTATCCTAGTTCTGTAAATAAAGTATGTAGAAGACTTACAGTCGTAGTTTTACCATTTGTACCGGTTATTCCAATCAGTTTTAATTTAGCTGAAGGCTTATTGTACCATTTGGATGCAATAAGGCCTAAACTTTCCTGGCTGTCATTTACTTTGATATAAGTAATGCTTGAATTTGGATTATCTGGTATTTCTTCGCAAACAATACAACAAGCGCCACATTCAATTGTTTTGGGAATGAAATCATGTCCATCAACAAGAGTTCCTCTAGTAGCGACAAATAAATATCCGTGTTCAACTTTTCTAGAGTCAAATGCTATACCGGAAATAAGTATGTCTTTTCCCCCCATTATTTCTAATGGATTTATCTCGGATAATATGTTTGTTAGTTTTTTCATATTATGAAACGGATAAAGTGAGTGAGACAAGCATGTTTTTGTAGATTTTTGTTCCGGCTTTAACCGATTGTTTAACTACAAAGCCTTTTCCATCTATGGCGCCTTCTAAACCTAATTCTTCAAGAATAAATAGTGCGTCTTTCGCTGTCATGCCTATTAAGTATGGAATAGTCTTGGAACGAATAATTCGACGACCAAAATTTATAGTGTCTTGAGCTGAAAGGCATACAACCCATTCAGCACCAATATTTTTGGTGGTTGCTACTCCCATTGCAGTAAAAATAGTGTTGTAGTCTGCTTTATAACCGGTTCGCGGACGAGGCGTAATTGCATTTTTAGTTGTGTTTATATCTTCAACTAAATCAGCATTATTGGCAAATATTTTATCTGAAATTTCTTTAAATACAGGTGCTGCTACAGCACTTCCATAGTAGCTTTTTTCACTTGGGTCATTAATAACAACTATGCAAGAGAATTTTGGATTGGAAGCTGGAAAATAACCAACAAAAGAAGCAATATAATTGCTTTTATTATATCCTTGGTTTTTTTGAGCAATCTGTGCTGTGCCTGTTTTGCCTGCAATTGAATATGAATTATTAGAAATATTTTTAGCTGTACCTCTTAGAACAACTCCTTCAAGCATACTTTGAAGTTTTAAAATGGTTTCTGGCGAAGCAATTCGTTCATTTAGCACGACAGGATCAAATGTTTTAAGGCTTTTATCCATTGAGCGTATCTCTTTTACGAACTGCGGCTTCATCATTTTTCCTCCATTGGCAATGGCATTGTAGAAAGCAAGTGTTTGCAATGGCGTAATTTGTAATTCATATCCATATGCCATCCAAGGTAGAGTAATTCCTGACCAGGTTTTATCACTTGTGTTTTTGATATAAGGTTTTCCCTCGCCACTCAGAGATAAGCCATTAGGTTTGTTTAATCCGATTTTATATAAACCATCAATGAATTTTTGAGGATTATATTGATAGTTTTCATTGATGATTTTAGCCATCCCAACATTCGATGATTCCTCAATAACCTCCTGAACACTTAGAATTCCATCCTTGATTTTATGGTCATCTTGTATAGTATGATTGTAGTAATTTACAATGCCGTTTCCTGTGTCTATTGTATCGTTAACTTTTATAAGGCCATCTTCAAGAGCAACTAAAATCGAAGCTATTTTAAATGTAGAACCAGGCTCTGAACTTTCTCCTATTGCATAATTGTAATCCTCTTGATAATTATTATTTGCATCAATGCCTAAATTTGCAATTGCAAGCACAGCTCCTGTTTCAACTTTCATTACTATTACACTGCCATGCATCGCTTTATATTTCCGTAAGTTGCGCTGCAAAGCTGTTTCGGCAATATCCTGGATATCAATATCAATGGTTGTTATAACATCATTTCCGTTTTTGGGCTCAATTTCATTTGCAGGATCAATTGGTATCCAAATACCACCTGAAATTTTTTGCATTAAACGTGTCCCTTCAGTTCCTCTCAAATATTTGTCAAAGGCTCCTTCAATACCAACTTTGTATTTGCCTTTTTCGTAATTATAAATGCCAACTGTTCGTTTTGCAAGTAGATTGTATGGAAGATCTCGTTTGTTAGATTGAATAGGAATAAAACCGCCTTTATTTCTCCCCAAATTAAGAATCGGAAAGGTTTTTAGCTTTTGGTATTGTTCATAATTCAGGTTTTTAGCTAGTAAATAATAGTAGTTGCCATTCTTTCTTGCCTGAACAATTCCGCTTTTATAATTGGCAGCACTTTTGTCTCTTAATAGAGCGCTTAATGATTTTGCAAGATTATCGACATTTGCATTAAAAAAGTCATTGGTTTTATTGGAAATTGGGTCGAAGCGGATTTCATATTTTGGTGTAGTAACAGCCAGAAGCTTGTTATTATGAGTGTAAATATTTCCCCTTAAAGCATCTATTTTAGATACTTTGGTGCTGTGATTAAGTCCCTTTTGTCTTAGCTTATCTCCTTCCTTAATCTGAATATGCAATATCTTAGCAATAATGCCTAATCCGAAAAGCAAGATGAGAAGATACATCCAGTAAGAAGCTTTTAATATGTTGGCATTATTATTCATGTTATTTATTTAATTCTTTTGCTACGTATATTTTTTTTGGTGGCTTTAGAGATTCTTTCAATCCCAAGCTTTTAACTTTATCTGCTATCTGATTTTGACGTGTGTTATCCATAAGTTTTGACTTAACTGAAATGGATTTTATGCGAAGCTCTTTTACTTCTTGTTTGTATTTATTAATCTTTCGAGCTGTAGACTGAGCCCAAAAAGTGTTAGAAATAAATAGGATGATTAAAAGCAAAAGAAAGGCCATGAATGGAAGTTCTTTGGCAGAATTTTCGCTTGATAGTAAGCTGCCATCGAGCAAAGGCTTGACATAGGCATTTACGAAATTCTTTCGTGCCTTCTTAGGTTCTTCATTTGGGCTTATATCCTTTTTATTTGAGTTCATCTTTTTTAATTGCGATTCTTAATTTAGCACTCCGTGCGCGATTATTTGTTTCAATTTCATCTTCTGATGCAATCAATGGCTTGCGAGTTAAGCTCCTCAAAGGAGAAATTATATTTCCGTAAAAATCTTTTTCTAATTCCCCATCGAAATTCCCTGCTTTTATAAAGTTTTTCACCAATCTATCTTCTAGTGAATGATAGGATAGAAATACTAATCGGCCACCTGGTTTTAGTACTTCTACACTTTGCTTTAGAAGGCTTTCTAATGCATCTAGTTCTTCATTAACTTCTATCCTTAAAGCTTGAAAAACCTGTGCGTAAAATTTATTTTCTCTATGTCGAGGTGCATGCGGTGCTAGACAAGCTTTTAATTCGTCAACAGTATTTATTGGTGCTGTAGTTCTTGCTTCGACAATTTTTTTACTTATCCTGTATGCATTTTTAAGTTCGCCATAAAGGCGGAATATTCTTGCTAAATCGTTTAAAGGATAAGTATTTATCAGAGTGGCTGCTGTGCGCTCGTTTCTCTTGTCCATACGGGCATCAAGCTCTCCATCATATCGAGTGGAAAACCCGCGTTCCGGAATATCGAATTGGTGGGAAGAAACACCTAAATCGGCGATTAAGCCATCAATTTTGCTTGCCTGATGTAAGCGAAGGAAGTTTTTAAGGTATTTAAAATTTTGATGAATGAGTGTAAATCTTGCATCGTCAAAGGCATTCACAAGTGCATCGGAATCTTGGTCAAAAGCAATTAAACGGCCGCCTTCCATTCTGTCGAGTATAGCTTTTGAATGGCCTCCGCCACCAAATGTAACATCAACATATACGCCGCCTGGCTTAATATTCAGACCATCAACGCTTTCTTTCAGCATTACTGGATTATGATACATACACCCTTTTTTTACTACTCTTCGTCGCTGGAGACATTCCCCATTACGTCTTCTGCAAGGGCGCCAAAGTCAATGTTTGGATCGTTCAGAATCTCTTCATAAAGGTTTTTGTTCCAGATTTCTATTCGGTTTACCGAAGAAGCCAAAACAATTTCCCTTTTGATATCACTAAACTTGGCCAAATCTTTTGGAATTAGGATTCGGCCTGCATTGTCAATTTCCAGTGTTCGAACTCCTGCCATAAACATCCTAATGAAGTCAGTGTTTTTCTTTACAAAGCGATTGAGTTTGTTTACGCCTGTAATTTCCTGATTCCATTCGGTCATTGGATAGAGCTCCAAACATTTTTGGAAAACACTTCGTTTGATAATAAATCCCTCATTGAGAATGGGTTGTATTTGCTTTTTTAGGCCTGCCGGAAGCATTAATCGGCCCTTTGCATCTACTTTACATTCATATGTCCCAATCAGATTTATCATCTATTCCCTGCTATTTGAGTGTAAAAATACGTTTATATTTACCACTTTTTACCACATTTTACCACTTTGTTAATAAAAAGTTACGTTCTTGAGAAAAAAAAGTGATTTATTTTGATTCAAATTGCAGTAAATCAGATATATGAATTCATAAAAGCAGTGGAAGTTAGTAATGGGTCTGTTTATAACTTCTAAGGGAAACAGCTAATTTATTATGTGTATAGGCTTTTAGTAAATTATTCTTTAATTTTGTCGAGAATTCAATAGATTTATGGGACATACTGAAGAAACGGCTAAGAATTTTATTGATGTGGAGAGGATTATTGCTTCAAAAAGTAAAAATGCACTCAAATACACACCAAAGTTTATTATTTCGTATTTAAAACAAATTGTGCATCAGGATTATATCAATGATTTTCTGATAAAACAAAAAGATAAAATAGGATTAGATTTTGTTAAGGCTACTCTTGATGAGTTTCAAATAAAATTGAAAGTATCGGGTTTGGAATTTATCGATCCAACCAAGAAATATATCATTGCTGCTACTCATCCGATTGGAAGTTTAGACGGTTTGGCTCTGATGGATGTGGTTGGAAGAATAAGAAAAGACATTGTTTTTCCTGTAAACGATTTATTAATGAATCTTCCAAATTTACAACCGCTTTTTATTCCTGTGAATAAACATGGAAGTAATGTAGAAAATGCTCGTATTATCGATCAAGCCTTTGCATCAAATGTGATGATACTTTATTTTCCAGCAGGATTGGTTTCCCGACGAAAAAAGGGAGTGATTGAAGACTTGGAATGGAAAAAAACCTTTATTCGTAAATCACGTGATTATCAGCGAGATGTTATTCCAACATATATTGAAGGAGTGGTTAGTTCTTTCTTTTATAATTTAGCTAATTTGCGCGCAAAATTAGGTATAAAGATGAATATTGAAATGCTTTATTTAGCTGATGAAATGTTTAAACAGTTTGGAAAGGAAATAAAAATTACATTTGGCAAGCCTATTCCTTATCAGACTTTCGACAGATCCAAAAAAGATATAGAATGGGCGCATTATGTTAAAAAGCAGGTATATACCTTGCGAAAGTAGAATAATATTGAAATAAGAGAGACTCAATGCAGAATATTATACCAAAAGTAAGTAGAGCCTTACTCGATAAAGAATTGAACAAGGGTACTTTTTTTACAGATACCAATAATGGCGGAAATGAGCTGTATATTTTTTCGGGACACGATTGTCCAAATCTGATGCGCGAAGTTGCACGCCTTCGTGAAATTACATTCCGCGAAGCTGGAGGCGGAACTGGTAAAGATATGGATATAGATGAGTATGATCTATCAGAAGATGGATTCGAACAATTGATTGTTTGGAATCCGTCTGATAAGGAAATTGTAGGAGGATATCGATTTATTTGCGGAAATGAGATTCAGATTATTAATGGTGAAGCAAATAGCCCGACTACAGAATTGTTTAAGTTTTCCGAAAAGTTTATCAAAGAATATCTCCCAAGATCTATAGAGTTAGGCAGATCATTTGTCCAGCCTAATTATCAACCTACTTATAATCTTAGAAAAGGCATGTATTCGCTTGATAATTTGTGGGATGGACTTGGTGCTATATCGGTGGAGCATCCCGAAATCAAATACCTCTATGGTAAAATGACGATGTATAATAGTTATAATTTGTACGCACGCGATGTTTTATTATACTTTTTACGCAATTTCTTCCCTGATAAGCAAAGTTTAGTTTTTCCGCATAAACCTATTAGTCCAAAACATCCTGATGAGGAAATTGAAAAGATTTTTAAGGGGACTACATACGAAGAAAACTACAAGATTTTAGTGCGTACTGTCCGTCAACACAAAGAAAATATTCCTCCATTGTTTAATGCCTATATTAATCTGTCGTCAAGTATGATGATTTTCGGAACGGCCGTTAATTATCATTTTGGAGATGTGGAGGAAACTGGTATGCTTATTACTATAGCTGATATTTACGAAAAGAAAAGGTATCGTTATTTTGACAGTTATATTCAAAAAATTCAACAAAACATCAAATCATTTAGGAATCATAGGAATGATCGTAAAAACAGCTGAGTTTTTAGTTAGTAACAGCTATTATCAGAGCTGTCCAAAGCCTGATAAACCTGAATATGCTTTTATTGGTCGGTCAAATGTCGGGAAATCTTCCTTGATTAATAAAATGGTCGGTATCAAAGGTTTGGCAAAAACTTCAGGAAAGCCCGGGAAAACACAATTGATAAATCATTTTTTGATAAACGAAAAATGGTATTTGGTGGATTTACCAGGATATGGTTATGCAAGTATTCCTCTTAAGATTAAGGCCAAATGGGAAACAATGATCAGTGGCTATCTGCAAACCAGAAAAAACCTTTTAACTACTTTTGTTTTGATAGATATTAGGCATTCACCTCAGAAAAATGATATCGATTTTATCGAGAATTTAGCTGAGCATCAAATTCCGTTTGCAATAATTTTTACAAAAGCAGATAAAGTAACTAGTAGGAAACAGAAAGTGAATCTTAAAACCTATGAGGATTATTTAAGAGAAAATTGGGAGGAACTACCTGCCATTTTTGTTACTTCTTCCGAGACAGGATTGGGTTCAGAACCGGTGCTTGATTATATAGAGCAAGCCAATAAGGTTTTTGCTTATCAGACCGAATAATCATTAATCGACATAGCGAGGGCTTCACTTAGAGTAAAACGCGACATATCTGGAATTGTTCACAATGAATTGACCGAACATAGCGAGGGCTTCACTTAGAGTGAAACCCTCGCTAGAGAAGCGCACAGTTTTAATCGTAATTGATTACGGTCACCTGCGTTCATTGCAGTTATTTAAATGCGTTTGTCCAAGTTTTAAAAGCTGAATTCTTTTTTACATTCAAAAATATCTATATTTGAGCCGTTCATTCTTTATTAAAAAATAGAATAATCATCTTTATATTACTGATATGCAAACTGTTATATATTATTTTGCTAAAAAGGAACAAATAAAAACACAAATATGTCGAACCTGATTATTCGAACAGTTGCAAGCAAAAAAGATTTACGGTCATTTATCCATTTACCATTCGCAATACATAAAAATCATTCTAATTGGCTACCGCCATTAATTACTGATGAAAAGAAAGTATTTGATGAAGAAAAGAATCGTTCTTTTGCACATAGCGAAACTATTTTGCTTTTAGCGGAACGAGAAAATAAAGTTGTAGGTCGTATAATGGGAATCATAAATTCTGCTTATAATCAGACACATAACGAAAAAAATGCACGTTTTTTTGCAATGGAAACTTATGATGATGAAAGCGTTTTTGATACTCTTTTAGCAGCTGTTGAGCGATGGGCAAAAGACAATGGGATGGACAAACTTGTTGGTCCGATTGGATTTTCAGATAAAGATCCGCAAGGTTTTTTATTGAGTGGTTTCAACGACCCTGTTTCTATAATCGTTACCAATCATAGTTTTGAATATATGATTAAGCATATGAAGCGAAACAAATATTCAAAAAGTATCGATTTGGTACAATATCGAGCAGATGTTCCTCGAGAAATTCCATCGGTATATGAAAATATGTCTCAGCGTGTTATTGATTCAGGCTATCAAATTTTAGAGTTTACCAAAACCAAAACTATTCGCCCATATATTCCGGAAGTTTTTGCTCTGTTGAATAAAACTTATACTGAGATTTATGGTTTTGCTCCTTTGGATGATAAAGAAATAGCTGAGTTTTCAGAACGTTTTCTCCCTTTTCTGGATGCACGTTTTATTAAAATTGTAGTTGATCAGCAAAAAAAGATAGTTGCTTTTTTAGTTGCTATGCCGGATATCAGCAAAGGAATGCACAAAGCAAACGGTAAACTTTTTCCTTTTGGGTTTATGCATATTTTGAGATCAGGTAAAAAGTCAAAACAACTTAATTTGTTGCTTGGCAGTATTGAAGAAAGTATACGAAACAAAGGTATAGTTTCTCTCTTAGCTGTAAAAGTTGTTGAATCTGCTCAAAAAGCTAGGATGGAAATATTCGATAGCCATTTAATAATGGAAGATAATACTAAGATGAGAGCTATATACGAGCGTTTTGATGCCAAAATTTATAAGACATATCGTATTTTTCAGAAAAACATATAATTTTGGCAAGTTCAATTTTCTTATCTTTATCAAAAAATCAAACACAATGAAAAAACAAACCGTAATTACAATTATTTTACTATTTACTCTTTTTGTAGCGCAGGCGCAAGATCGAATTACAGGAAATCAATTTGCAACACGTTCTGAGGTAATTGCTCAACATGGAATGGCAGCTACAAGTCAGCCGTTAGCAACACAAGTTGCATTAGATATTTTAAAAGCTGGTGGAAATGCCATTGATGCAGCTATTGCTGCAAATGCAGTTTTAGGATTGGTTGAACCAACCGGAAATGGTATGGGTGGTGATTTATTTGCGATTATTTGGGATGCAAAGTCCGAGAAATTATATGGATTAAATGCCAGCGGACGTTCACCTTACGATTTGAAATTGGATTATTTTCTGGAAAATAATTATAAAAAAATACCTTCTCATGGTCCATTGCCTGTTTCAATTCCCGGTGCAGTTGACGGTTGGTTCGAAATGCATAAAAAGTTTGGTTCGATGAAGATGAAAGAAATTCTTCAACCTGCTGTTAATTATGCGAATAATGGTTTTCCGGTTACCGAATTAATTGCTTATTACTGGAATAGATCGAGCTCCTTACAACGTTTTCCTGGTTTTAAAGAAACGTTTATGCCTAACGGAAAAGCGCCAGCGAAAGGCGAAATATTTAAAAATCCGCGACTGGCTAAAACTTTTGAAGCAATTGCTAAAGGTGGCAGAGATGCTTTCTATAAAGGCGAAATAGCTCAAAAAATTGTTGATTATGTAAAAGAACAAGGCGGCTTTTTAAGTTTGCGCGATTTTGAAGATCATCATTCCGATTGGGTAGAGCCTATTAATGTAAATTACCGTGGATACGATGTTTGGGAATTGCCCCCAAACGGACAAGGAACAGCAGCTCTTCAAATGTTAAACATCTTGGAGAATTACGATATAGCCTCTATGGGATTTGGTTCAGATGAATATATGCATTTATTTATCGAAGCTAAAAAATTAGCTTTCGAAGATCGTGCCAAGTATTATTCCGATATGGATTTTAATAAAATTCCTGTTGAAGCTCTTATTTCTAAAGAATACGCAAAAGAGAGAACTGCTTTAATAAAAGACAGATCAGCGCGTTCATACCCCGCTGGTGAATTGGAAATGGGAAATACAATATATTTGACAGTTGCCGATGCCGAAGGAAATATGATCTCTTTGATTCAGAGTAATTATCGCGGAATGGGATCAGGAATGACTCCTGGTGATTTAGGTTTTATTCTACAAGATAGAGGAGAATTATTCAGTCTTGATAAAGATCATATGAATGTTTATGAACCTCATAAGCGACCTTTTCACACAATAATACCTGCATTTATTACAAAAGATGGAAAACCTTTTGTGAGTTTTGGATTGATGGGAGGAGCAATGCAACCTCAGGGTCATGCGCAAATTGTGATTAATTTGGTCGATTTCGGAATGAATCTGCAAGAAGCCGGTGATGCTCCTCGTATTCGTCACTATGGATCTTCTCAACCTACAGGAGAAATAATGACCGATGGCGGAATCGTTAATTTGGAATCAGGATTTAGTTTTGAAACCTTAAATGCATTGATGAGTCGCGGCCATAAAATTCAGTTCTCTAAAGGTGGATATGGAGGTTATCAGGCAATTATGTGGGACGACAAAAATAAGGTGTATTTCGGCGCATCGGAATCTAGAAAAGATGGACAAGCGTCCGGTTATTAATCATCAAGATAAATTGTTTCATTCGTTTGAAAGGAATTTGTGAGAATTCAATAGCACTGAAAGTGCGATATATATTAGCCTGGGGTGTAGTGAGGCACGAACGTAACCCCAGGTTATTGATACGCCAAAATCAGAGCCGCATGGGCTTTATTAAATGAGATGCTAACATTATGGCGGCGAATACTTTCTTAAGTCACTTCTCCGTTTCATGATAGTATGAAAGAGCTTAGATTAAAATAATTGCTTCTTTATCAGATATTAACACTGTCTGTTTGTAAGTTTTGTTTCTCAGAAGATTTGTCTAATAAGCTTTTCCTTATTTTTGTAAAAAATTTAATTTATGGCAGAAAGCTATAACGATGCGAGTGTAAAGTCGTTAGATTGGAAAGAGCATATCCGACTAAGACCCGGAATGTATATTGGGAAGTTAGGAGATGGAGCCGCTCATGATGATGGAATTTATGTATTGATAAAGGAGATTATTGATAATTCCATCGATGAGTATGTGATGGGTAATGGTAAGCGAATTGATATTGAGATAGAAGACCGTCAGGTTCATATTCGAGATTATGGTCGTGGGATTCCTCTGGGAATGGTTAATGCCTGTGTTTCTAAAATGAATACAGGTGCTAAATACGATTCCAAAGTATTTAAAAAAGCTGTTGGTTTAAATGGAGTTGGTACTAAAGCTGTAAATGCACTTTCATCATCATTTTGTGTTCAGTCGATTCGCGAAGGTGAATCAAAGCTTACTGTTTTTGAAAGAGGAGAAATACTTACTGATGGAGATGTGGAAGCAAGTGATGAAAAATCAGGAACGCTGGTAACATTTGTTCCAGATACCGAACTATTTGGTAATTATCACTTTATAAGTGATTATATCGAAAAGATGTTATGGAATTATGCCTATTTAAATAATGGCCTGATTTTAAATTTTAATGGTGAACAAATCGTTGCAAAGAACGGTTTATACGATTTACTGGAAAATCAAATTGATGGAAAAATTTGCTATCCGATAATTCATTTAAGACAGGATGAGTTTGAGTTTGCTTTAACGCACACCAAGCAATACGGCGAAGAGTATTATTCTTTCGTAAATGGTCAACATACAACTCAGGGAGGAACTCATTTAACTGCTTTTCGCGAGGCGATTATTAAGACCATTCGTGAGTTTTACAATAAAAATTTCGAGCCTTCGGATGTTCGATCATCAATAGCTGCCACTTTAAGTATTAAGATTCAAGAGCCTATTTTTGAGTCGCAGACCAAGACAAAATTAGGTTCTCAGCATATTGAAGCAAATGGATTAAGTGTTCGGAATTATGTCGGGGATATTGTAAAAACTAATCTCGATAATTTCTTGCATTGCAATCCTGAAGTGGCAGAAGCTTTAATACAAAAAATTCTGATGAACCAGAAGGAGCGCAAAGAAATGGCAGGCATTAAAAAACTTGTTCGCGATAGCGCTAAAAAAGTGAGTTTGCATAATAAAAAACTCCGCGATTGCAAAGTGCATTTAAATAGCAAACACGAACAAAACTTAGAAACTACTCTATTTATAACCGAAGGTGATTCGGCTAGTGGTTCTATTACTAAATCTCGTAATGTTGCTACTCAAGCTGTGTTTAGCTTAAAAGGTAAGCCGCTGAACAGCTTTGGATTAAGTAAAAAAATTGTCTATCAAAATGAAGAGTTTAATTTGTTGCAGTCTGCATTAAATATCGATGAGGACATGGATAATCTTCGTTATAACAATATTGTAATTGCAACAGATGCCGATGTTGACGGAATGCATATTCGTTTATTATTGCTTACATTCTTTTTGCAGTTTTATCCTGATTTAATTAAAAGAGGGCATCTGTATATTTTGCAAACGCCTTTATTTCGTGTTAGAAACAAAAAGAAAACTGTTTATTGCTATACACCCGATGAAAAGCAAAAAGCACTTAAAAAATTGGGTGCCAATCCTGAAATTACACGATTTAAGGGTTTGGGAGAAATATCACCTGATGAATTTAAATACTTTATCGGATCCGATATACGTTTAGACCCGGTTATTTTACGTGGAGACTCGGCCATTAGCGATTTACTCGAGTTTTATATGGGTAAAAACACACTAGATCGCCAAAAATTTATCATTGATAATTTGCGCCTGGAAGATGACTTGACTGCTGAAGCAAGCTAGATAATTAGGTAATGCACTTCGACAGGCTCAGTGTTAATATTGATGAGTGTAATGGCAACAATTTAGGTAACTACAAAGCGTATTTAATTTAATATAGCGTTTACCGCAAAGAGTCGCAAAGTATTACGCTGAGAGCCGCAAAGACTATATAAAGTTTATTAATTCTTTGCGGTTCTTTGCGTAATTTCTCAGCGGTTCTCAGCGGTAAAAAAAGTGTTTGTTATCAGTGTAATATATATTTTAAATAGACACCAATATAGCACATTAGCATTAACACTTAACCTGTCGATGCACATCATCAATTTTGCAATTTAGTTTATCACCAAATTACCGCATTATACTACCTTTGTTATATGATTTATCCACTCCAATTCGAAGAAAAAATAGGATTCTCTAAAATCAGAGAATTGCTTAACCAAAATTGCATTAGCGATATGGGTAGGGAATGGGTGAGCAAATTAAGCTTTAGTAGTTCATTTTCATCCATAGAGTTATGGTTAAATCAAACCGAGGAAATGCAACAGATTTTGTTGGGCGATCTTGGAATACCAACTCAGGATTATATAGATTTAAGGCCTGATTTAAATCAAATAAGACTTAGAGGAACTTTTTTAAGAACAGAGCGCTTTTTCGATTTAAAATCGTCATTGAAAATGATAAACACAATGCTCTTATTTTTTGATGCTCGTCAGCAGGATTTCCAACAATTGTTTAATTTGAGATATGGATTAAAAATAGATCCATTGATAATTAGGCAAATAGATTCTATTTTAGATGAAAAGGGCGAAATACGTGATTCTGCTTCCGAGAAATTATTTCAAATAAGATCGGAAATTAAATCAACCAATCGCCAATCGGAAAAATCAATAAACGAAAGTTTAAGACTAGCAAAAAAAGCAGGTTGGACCAACGAAAATGTGGAAGCAACTATGCGAAATGGCCGACTGGTTATTCCTTTAAGTGCCGCCTATAAACGTCAGCTTAGAGGCGTAGTGCACGATGAATCTGCTACAGGGCAAACTGTTTATATTGAGCCAGATAAAGTATTGCATTTAAATAATAAAATTAAAGAACTTGAAGCAGAAGAAAGACGTGAAATACTTCGTATTCTTATCGCTTTTGCTGATTTTCTGCGTCCCTCAATTGATTCACTTATAGCAGCCTATCGTTTTTTGGGTTTGATTGATTTTATTATTGCCAAAGCACGTTTATCAATTCAAATTAAAGCTGTAAAGCCCGATTTACGCGATAATGCTGAAATTGAATGGTTCCAGGCAAGGCATCCTTTGCTTTATCTTTCGCATAAATCGCAAGGAAAAGAAATTGAGCCTCTCGATATACATTTGCATAGTCAGCAACGCATATTAATTATTTCCGGTCCGAATGCTGGAGGTAAATCCGTAGCACTTAAAACTTTAGGTCTTGTTCAATACATGCTTCAAAATGGATTATTGGTTCCCCTTAAATCTACTTCGATAACAGGTATTTTTAAAAGATTCTTTATTGATATAGGAGATGAACAATCTATTGAAAATGACTTGAGTACATATAGTTCTCACTTATTGAATATGCAATATTTTCTATCGAATGCAAATTCAAAAACTTTATTTTTAATTGATGAGTTTGGAAGCGGTACAGAACCAATTTTAGGAGGAGCGATTGCCGAGGCAATTTTGGAGGAATTAAATGAGAAAAAAGCCATTGGAGTCATCACTACTCATTATGCCAATCTGAAGCTTTTGCCCACCAATGAAAATGGAATGGTAAATGGAGCTATGTTATTCGACACCAAGAAAATGATGCCGCTTTATAGATTGGTAACTGGAAGACCAGGAAGTTCTTTTACAATAGAAATTGCACGTAAAATAGGTTTCTCTAAATCATTATTACAGAAAATTGATGAAAAAGCTGATCGCCAACAACTCGATTTTGAAGAGCAATTGCAACAATTGGAAGTTGATAAAAAGGCGATAGAAAAAAAGCAGCATCAAATTGCCATGATGGATGAACATTTGGCCGAAACTTTGGAAAAATATCAAGTATTGTTTAATGAATTGAAAAAAAACAAAAAAGCAATTCTGGCAGAGGCTAATAAAGAATCGAAAGACATTTTAATGCAGTCCAATAGATTGATTGAGAAAACGATAAAAGAGATTAGGGAAAGCGCCGCCGAAAAGCAAAAAACCCAAGAGCTTCGGAAAGAAATTAAGCAAAAGATTGAAAGCCTGAAATATGAGCCTGAAATAGCCGAAACGAATCGCCATACACCTGTAAATAAACAAGTTGTTGATAAAAAAGGGATTAAAGATAATTCAAAAAGTATTCTCTTTAAAAAAGGCGATTTAGTTATAATTTCAGGGCAAAATACTGCAGGAAGTATTGCGCTGATTAAAGGAAAAAAAGCCAAAGTCGATTTTAATACCATGCAAATGTTTATAGAATTGGATCGATTGGAAAAGGTGAGTAAATCGCAGGAGCGAAAGCTGAAAAAATCGGCCGAAACATCAAGCAGTAATATCTTTCAGAATATATCAGAAAAATCAGTTAATTTTAATCCTAATATCGATGTTCGCGGAATGCGAGCAGACGAAGCTCTTATCCAAATCAACCG
>JAQIBR010000272.1 GCA_027858955.1 Bacteroidales bacterium | reverse complement strand
TAGACTTCCTGCGAAATAAAAGTATTTAAGTATTTGCACAGCCATCTTTGGCTATTTTAAAAATTAAGCAAACATCAAGTTATGCAAGCCAGCGATATTCTTAAATATTAGTGAATGTTGATTCCTCGGGTTTCTGAATCTTTGTGATAATATTTGGTAAATTTTCATTTTACCAAATGAATGTTCAACGGTTATTCTCCGTTTTGAAAGTTCTTTATTCTGTTTTTTTTCTTCTTGCGTTAATTCTTTTCCTTTGGGTTTTTTATTTGGCAAAATCATTCCACTTGCTCCATAATATCCTAAATCACCTGTTAAATCACTATTTTCAGGGAGGATTATTTTACTCTCACAAAAAAGTTTTTTATCATGTTTCTTACCTGGAACTGACTTTGTAACTGCCCGTATTTTCCCAATTTTATCAGTTATTATTTGATTTTTCAGTGTGTGTGTTTTCTTTTTCCCTGAATAGTAGCGTTTTTGTCTTTTCTTAGGTCTTTCTATTTGTTGTTCTGTTGCATCAACAAAGAATTCTATTATTTCTTCTTCTGTTAACTCGGCTTGACTTAGTGATACTTTCTTTGAGGGGATATTAAATATTTGTGCTAATAGTGGTTGTAGATAATTTATTTGTCGAGATACGTTACAGTTATGTAGGTTAAAAATTATTCCGAGAAACTCTTGAGAGATATACAATCGATAATACATTAAGAGCATCATCAGTTGGTCTTCTAATAAAAGTTCTTTTTTACGTCCTCCGCCTATTTTTCTTTGTCGTTTTGAGTTACTTAGTCTTTTTAATTCTGATTTTTCATATAGAGGAACGAGCTCTTTATATAACTCAGTATATTTTTCTTTACTTAAGCCTGTCATAGCTCTAAAGGTTCGTGGGCGACGTTGGAATCTTGTGGTTTTGGTTTCCATTGCTTTTCTGTTTTTTCGTGAAAATGGCATAACCTAAACTAATAAATTTACAACTTTTTAAATAGCACTATTTTGCAGAACGTCTAGTAATAAACCTTAAATGGAAAAGGAGCTTTAAACTTTTAAGTAGATGTGTAATTTGTTATTTTTAGAGAGTGGAATAAAACAAGTCCTTGATTTAAAATTAATAACATATCGTTTTTTTTGCTTACACAGCTTGTAAATCACTGGGTCTATTCCACCCCCTAAACATCTTTTTCTCATAAAAATAGGGTCAATTATATGAAAGATTATGATACAATTAAAAAGTTTATTCAGCTACGGGGTTCTGGATTAACTTATAATGAAATTACTGAACAAATTGGTGTATCAAGGCAGACTTTGGTAAAATGGAACAAAGAGTATGTTGATGAAATTAATGATTATGAAAGATATCTTTTTGCCGATCTATATTCAAGACATATTGTAATTGATCTGGGAAGTATTCATATAAATACTAGCCAATTACAACAATATGCTGAGATAGATAGACCAACTGAATGGGAAATGGAAGTACATCACAGAGCAATAAAAAAATTGAAAAAACGATTCTTAAAGGAGATTAAATCGTTAAGGCTTATAACTTCACCAAATAACAGAATTAAGGAAATTGAAATTGATTTTTTTGACGACGAAAGCTAGTAGCTGCGAAGAATAGAAACCCCAATGGAATATGAAACAATGAAGCCATGTGAAATAGTAAAAACACCCCAATGGAATATGGAAAGATGAAGCCATGTGAAATAGAAAAGATGAAGGCATTTCACTGGGCAGGCATTCCATAGGGCAGGAGGCATTTCACTGGGCAGGCATTCCATGGGGCAGGAAGCAAAAGATAAAAAGCTAGCCGATAATTCACAAATGTGCAAGCACGAATTAAAAGTTATGTCAAAAAAATGAAAACACTGATGCTTTAGTTTGGTTTTGATACATAATTTTTCACCCTCTTTTAGGAGAGTCAACCAATTTCAGGATGCTGCAAGCTTAAAAACACACACCCCTAAATCCCCTCTCTAGAGGGGACTTTTCGTGTTTTGTCAGTAATTTTTGTAAATTGAGAAAGTTATTTCATATTGCAATAGAAAAAGAAATAGAGCGAGGCAGAACATCGATTAGTCATGAAAATATATGATGGATTTTATAAATTTCAATCTGCGTAAATCATAATCAATCATAAAAATCAGCGTCCCATTTCTTTTCTTCATAATTCCTTAGCGTCTTTCCGTCTTCGCGGTTTTCTTACCAGTCTTTAAAGGCCATAATTCAACGGCATCTATTAATATTGAACCTCTTTTCAAAAATATCAATATCTTTACGTTACATAAACTAAGCTGAAACCACTTAAATGAAAAACACAATTGAAAAAGCAGACATTATTCAATATCTATTGTCAACAATATTTATTCTAAATCTATTTGTTTCTGAAATATCAAACTACAAACCATACTCTTTTTACATTAAAGGAATTTCATCTGCTACTTTACTTTTTTTAACTTGGATAGATTATAAACTCAACATAAGAAAATTTATTCAACCCAATCAAATAAATTTTAGAATATTTTACATTATTCTTTTATTATTTATCCTAATTCCGACTTTAAGTTTATTCTACTCTCACAATGTAGAATTTGGAATAATGAAAATAGGATATATTCTGATTAGTGTCTTTCCATCCATTTTTGTTTTTATATATTTTTTGCAAACTGCCAGTAGAGACAGAACCAAAATCTTTCTAAATACTGTTTTATTTGTGGGTCTTATCTTTGGAATAGTTTCTATTATCTTTTCGCCGTATAACCCCACAACTGGTTACTCTTTTGAACTATCAAGATGGAGCCATGTAATTGCAGGAAGATTCTTAAGCGCCACTGTTGTAATAGTATTGCTTATGCATTTTTTTAGCTTAGTTAAATCGAAATATTTTCTAGTTGTAGTTACAACTATTCTTTTTGTTTCAGTTTATTTTGTAGGACTAAGAGCCTCATTCTTGGGAATAATTATTCTAATTTCTTCATTGATTTTCTATGCTTTAATTGCAAAAAAGAAGAAAGCTTTAATATCTATCTCTTTAGCCCTTTTTTTTACTGTTATGTCTATTTTATTAATTGGCCAACTTAATAATAGTGCAACCGATAGATATAATAAACTTATTACCAATGATGTTGGTGAATTCGAAGATGGGGCAATAAATGCTAGACTAATTGCTTATAATGTAAGCTGGGAAAATATGCTGAAGCATCCATTTGGTGGAATCGGTTTTGGCGGATTTTATAATCATAGCATAAGTGGAGATATTGCTGAAATTAAATATCCACACAACTTACTAATTGAAATTCAATTAGAGTTGGGAATAATTGGGTCAATCTTTTTTTTAGCTTTGCTTGCCTTAATATTTTGGAGAGCTTATAAATTTTCCATTCCCCTCTTCGTATTTTTGCTTTTCTCTTTTTGGCTTGCAATGTTTTCAAAAGATATTCCAACTCAAACACAGCTTTGGATTGGAATGGCAGTATTGGGAATAAAAAAGAGAAAAGGGAATGATGGAAAAAATGGAATGATGGAATGAGAATTCGGAATATATTGACGAGTTGCT
>JAQIBR010000250.1 GCA_027858955.1 Bacteroidales bacterium | reverse complement strand
TCGAAAAATTAATGTTCGAAATATGTTAACATAATATATAATAGGAAAATCTAAGTTAATCTCGCAAAGTCGCAAAGCCGCAAAGAAAACGTTTTGATAAACACCCACTTAACTAATTTTCCACTTTACAACTCAACTATTTCACAACAATCTCATCTGCAAAAATCCAACTTTTATTTCCTGCACCAACATGCCAATTTGGGCAAACACCTCTGTTTTTTGCAATGACTTTTACAAAGCGTACTTTCTGAAAAGGAATTAGGTTTATGACGAATTTTTTAATGATTCCGCCGTATTGTTTTTCATCAACATCATTAAGGATAATTCCTGCTAAATTCCAATCGGAGCCATTTTGTGAGGTATAGAAGCGCACTTCTTCCGGCATAAAAATCCAGGAATAAGCGTCTTGAATACAACCCAGCTCGAGTTGTTTGATGGTTTGAGTTTTACCTAAATCAAGAATTGCTTCCAAATCAACACCGTAAAAGCCTTGCCAGGTACCCGTTTTGAAATTTTCATTTCCTCTAACGTGATCGATTAGAGCCAAATCTCCACCTGCGGAATAAAGCGGACTATAAGAATTTGTTAGCGAAATACTTGTGCTTCCTTCCACTTTATAAAAAGAAGCATCAATAGTTTGACTAAATCCAAAATCAGGATGAAAAGCGATGGCTTTAAAATGACTTGATTTATGAATTTTGAATGCTTTTGAGTATTTGATTGATTCTTTTGTAGGATTCGATCCATCTAATGAATAATAGATTTCAGCATCTTCTATTAAATTACCCATTTCTATTTTCATGCTATCGCGAAATGTTAATGATTCTGCTATTAAATAAGGAGTAGGGCAGATGCGATTTTCTTCAATTTTTTGAGATGGTCGATATTCATTGAATTCTCCCCATTCCAGATTTGGAATACTACTCATCGAAAAACTTAATTGGCCACCTTTCATTAGGTCGCTATGCGAAAAATAAGAATTTGGATGATTCACTCCATTCAAAGTTGCGCCTTGAATGAAGTATTTTTCGCGGGAAACACCTTTCCCAGAAATAATAAATTCCTTCCCGTTTTCGAGCTGAATGCTTGCCTTTTCAAAGCTAGGGCTTCCAATTATATATGTGTTTGATGCAGGTGTAACTGGATAAAATCCAATTGCACTCATTACGTACCAGGCAGACATCTGACCACAATCTTCATTACCGCTTAATCCATCTTGCTGATCAGAATATAATTCAGTTTTAATTTGATTTACGATTTTCTGCGTTTTTGAAGGTTTCCCGATATAATTGTAGAGGTAAGCCATATGATGACTTGGTTCGTTGCCATGGGCATATTGACCAATCAATCCCGTAATATCTGATTGATGACGACCCGATAATTCTTTGCTAGTACTAAACAATTCATCCAATTTATTATCAAAAGCTTCATCACCTCCTAAAAAATCAATTAAGCGGTTGATGTCTTGTGGAACGAAAAGGCTGTATTGCCAGGAGTTGGCTTCGGTAAAATGGAAATTTACTTCGGTAGGAGAAAAAGGTTGCTGCCATCCTCCATTGATTCTTGCACGCATAAAGCCAACTGAAGGATCGAAAACATTTTGATAGTTTTGCGCTCTTTTGGTAAAATATTTTTCATTGATAGTATCGTTTAAATGCTTGGCTATTTGGGCGATACACCAATCATCATAAGCATATTCCAATGTTCTGGAAACAGATTCACTTTCCTCATCTGCTTTAACATAGCCTACATCCATATAATTTTTCAAACCAAACAAATCCATTTTGGCACTTTTCAGCATAGCTTCAAATGCTAATTCCTGATCAAAATCGCCAATGCCTTTTAGAATAGCATCTGCTATTACGGGTACAGAATGATAACCAATCATACAATTGGTTTCGTTGGCAGCCAATTCCCAAACAGGAAGCAAGCCACCTTGTTCGTACATCAAAAGCATACTCTTAATCATGTCGTTAGTGCGCTTTTGATCGATGATGCTCAAAAGAGGATGTTCGGCTCTGAAAGTATCCCAAAGCGAGAAAACAGTATAAACAGGATGATTCGCTTGATGAATCTTTTGGTCGTGGCCACGATATTTTCCATCGATATCAGAATATAAGTTTGGAGCTAATAAGCTATGATATAGTGCAGTATAGAAAATTCGTTTGTCAATTTCATTTGAGCCTTCCACTTTAATTTTGCTAAGTTCGTTTTCCCATTTTTTCTCAGCCGAAAGCTTTATTTTTTCAAAATCCCAATCTGGAATCTCAGTTTCAAGATTTTTTCTCGCTCCTTCTATACTGACAGCTGAAATGCCTACTTTCACTAAAATAGCTTCATTTTCTTCGGTGTTAAAATCGACCCAGGCTTTCAAATCTAACGCTTTTGCAGTTTTTAGTCCGTGTTTTAAATCTCCATTTTCGACAATGCCAAAAGATTGAAAAGGTTTTGAAAATAGGGCAACAAAATAGATATGTTGATTGGCGGCCCAGCCTTGACTTTGTCTTTTTCCGCTGATGGTTGAATCGTTTTCGATATTGATTTTCAAATCCAATATTTTCTCTGAAACAACAGATTCGGTCAAATCAATAATAATATGAGCAGAATCGCTTTTTGGAAATTGATATCTGTGAAAACCAGAACGTTCTGTAGTTGTCAGCTCAACATTAATATTATAATCTTTCAAATTAACTTTATAAAATCCGGGTGATGCAATTTCACTTTGATGCGAAAAAGCAGATCGGTAGCCTGCTTCAGTTCGAGAACTATTTCCTGGATTAGTTTGAAGTTTTCCAACAGTCGGCATAAAGCGAATATCGCCATAATCGCCAACTCCTGTGCCGCTTAAATGAGTATGACTAAATCCTAAAATTGTGGAATCGGAATAATGATATCCTGAACAACCGTCCCAATCATTAATCCTGGTATCAGGACTTAATTGCACCATTCCAAAAGGCAAAGTTGCACCGGGATATGTATGGCCGTGGCCTCCGGTGCCAATAAATGGATTGACATAATCCGTTAATTCTTTTGGTTTTTGACCACAAGAAATTAGTGTAAGTGTAATTATTGCGAGTAAAAAGGATTGGAATTTTATTGACATAATTTCTGTGTTTATAACAACAAAGATGGTAAAAAAAACATTATATCAATCCGTAATATCGATCCGTCGAATGACGGATTGAGTCCTTTTATTCAAATAAATTACCAAGAATTCCTATCAATTGGACGAGTTGTCGGAAGAGGAAATTGCGATCATTGAAAAATCCGTCGAATGACGGATCAATATGAATAGCCTTGTGCAAGCACAAGGAAACAAACAAGATCGAAATCAGAACCCCAATTTTGGAGTTCAATAAAACCAAATATTATTAAATGCACCATTTCAAAAGGCAAAGTTGCGCCGGTGCAAAGACTCAAACTAAAACGTTTAAACGGGAAAACAGAACGTTTGACTATAGGTCTGTTTAATTAAAGTGCCAAGCAAAAAAAACGCTTATACCAAACACAATTAGTTGAGACAAAAATCTTGATTTCTAAATTAAATTCCTACATTTGTTAAACCACATTACCAAAAACGCAAATTAATGAGTTCAATATTCTACTTCTCAATCAATTATAATTCACAAATAAACCGTAGGCAAATAATTAAAACTTGCGGTTATAATGGAAATACCCGCAATTGGCAAGTATCAACTTGTTCCCACACATAATAAAAGACGTACCTAAATTCCACTACAATCTAATGAATATGAATCTTCGGGGTCTTTACTCCAGCCAGGTGATATATTATCAAGTTGAGTTTGATTAACCTTGATACATGAAAGAGGATTGTGTTGACAGTTTAACCCAATTAAACTTGTATTCTTACTAACATCAAGACTAGTGATATTATTCCAATCACAGATTAAATTAGTTAAAATGGTATTCTTACTAACATCAAGAGAGGATAGTTGGGTATAGTAACACCATAAAAAATTTAAATCCGTATTATTACTCACATCAAGAGAAGAAAGGTTGTTTAGAGAACATTGTAAGTCAGTTAGTTTTGTATTCTTACTTACATCAAGAGAAGAAAGGTTGTTTTTAGTACACGACAACACAGTTAAACTGGTATTGTTAGTAACATCAAGAGAGGATATACTGTTACTATAACAAATTAACCGAGTTAAACTTAAATTCTTACTAACATCAAGAGAGTGTAGGTAGTTAAATTGACAAAATAAATCAGTTAGTTTTGTATTCTTACTAACATCAAGAGAGGATAGACTGTTATTGTTACAACTTAACCAAGTTAAACTTGTATTCTTACTAACATTAAGAGAGGATAGACTGTTATTTTTACAGGATAACATAGTTATGTTGGACATTTCTTCAATTCCCATTAAACTATATATCTCTTTACCATCAATCACTAATGAATCTATGGAAATAACACTATTAGTCAATACATAATCATCCAACACATCATCATAACCCAAATCAATCAATGACTGTTCAAACCTATCATCTGGTATATATGTTATTTGACAACCATCACTATTTACAGTAACTCCACTAGGAGTATTAGGACATTTATCATTTACATTAAGAACCCCATCTCCATCAATATCATTTGTAAATACACTTGTTATATTTACGGAATCTGTAACTGTAATTTGAATTGGATTTTGACTCCCAATTAAATCACCACTCCACTCTACAAACATCCAGCCATCAGCTGGGACAGGGGTAAGTTTAACAACAGTTCCGTGGTTATAAGAATTTGATTTCAATGTAACTATTTCTTCTGTAACAGTTCCTTCTCCTTCAATTGTAATATTTAATGGATAAATTTTCTTAATAAAAACTCCAGTAATGGATTTATTAGAATTCATAGTAACAGAAACAGGATTTGTAGTTCCTGTAACACCACCACTCCATTCCTTGAATTCATATCCCGTAGATGGGGTACTCGTTAATTCAACTGTTGTACCCTCATCAAAAGAACCTAATGACGGAGAAATTGTTCCTCCTTCTGTTGGAATAACATTAGTTGTTAAATCAAATCGGGTTACTTTTTTTTCACATGAAACAAAAAAGAATAAAATAATCAACAATCGGTAAGTGATTTTCATAATAATTCTATTTGATAATATACGTTAATTACTGATACTAAATCAGTGATAAAGATAGGAAATATTTAGGTGTAAAGTGAATAAAATCTATTTACATAATTTTATATCAATAATTTAGGCTATTTCACATAAAAAGTACATCAGAATTGTGGGAATTTAATAGAATGGATTTAACATTTGAAAATAACGTAGTTGATGAAAAATTCAAGTTCTTATTTGAAAGCAAAATAATAGATATAGCAAATACATGACTTGAAAAATTTAAAAATAAACAGGCTACAACGGCTCATTTGCAATAGCTGGAGTCCGTCCATAACGTTGCTTCTAAACGATTCATTATCAGTCTTGCTCAACTACACCCATCACTTCTATTTTGGTTTTGTTATTCTTCTTTAAATTCATATCTTTGTACAGCAATATATTACATTTACAAAAATACGAGCCACGAACGTTAGCTGTCACCCTAAGAAATGTATACAAAGTTTGACTTTTTTTGAAAATAAGGACGAATGAAATGAATAAAAACTCAAAAGAAAAGAAGATAATGCGTGGAATTTCTAAAGATTTCGCTGAAGAATTTAGAAAATGTGAACTTTACAGGCTTTATGAAAAACATAAAGATGAATTATTTATTGGAGTACGTAATAATTATCTGAATTTATACTACAACTGTGACAGTATTGCTAAAATTAAATACACCAACGGTTCTATTCGTTGCGAAATAGACAAATATTACTTAGACGAAAAACATTATGGCAGCAATGAAAAAGAAAAACGATATAAAATTGAGCCAAATCAAATCTGCGAGCATTACGAAAAAATTATAAAAAATAGCGAAAAAAAAGAATCTAATGAGAAAAAAGCTCAATCTAAGTTGGTGCTTTTGAACAATGAAAATGAAAAATCTAATTGGTTTTGCATTGATGTTGAATATATTAAACAATTTAAAAATCAAAAAGAGAAAGATGAAGCCAAATTTAATGCTCGTTTTGATATTATTGCTCTTTCCAAAGAAAAACCGCATAGGGTTGCTTTGATAGAGATAAAATATGGCAGGGGTGCAATAGGTGGTAAGAGTGGTATTTATAAGCATGTTATGGATTTTAGCAATTTCTGCGATAAAGGCTTTTTTGAAGGGCATTTAAAACAAGAAATTATTAAAATTATCAAAAGTCAAAAAGATATTGGAATATTTGTACCATTTGAATTACCCGAAGGTGTTGATGTATTAACGCCTGAATTTTATTTTATTACTTTGGATAATAATGCTAAAACAGAAAAGGCAAGCACCCCTAAGCAGACAATGGCAGGTTATCTTTTCAAGGACAAGCGTTGGGGCTGTAAAAAATTATCAACGAAATGTGTCGAGACTGAATTTGGAGATATAACAAAGAAAGATAATAAGTTTCACGCAACATTTTTATTTTCAAAAGCAACACTTGAAAATATAGGAATTACTGACATAATTGATGATGGATACGATGAGAGAATTATACCTGAATGAAACTAACTATACATAGAGGAACAAATCAAATAGGTGGTTGTGTAACCGAGATTGAAAGTGGCGGGTTTAAGATTTTTATTGATTTTGGCGAGCAGTTGCCGGGTACGGAGAAAAAAGAATTACAACCGATTAACGGCTTAACTATTGGCGATGTTTCAAAAAGCGCATTATTTATAACTCATTACCACGGCGACCATATTGGAAAAATTTGCGACACTGTCGCTGATTTGCCAATATATGTTGGTAAGACTGCACTTGAAATTTTTCAATGCCTCGAAAGCAGATTATCTCATATTCCAGACCCAAATGAGTCAGAAAAACATAAAAGAATTGTTGAGCGTATTAAGACAATCAACACTTTTGAAAAATTGCAAGAAATTAAAATTGGAGGAATTTCTGTTATTCCTTTATTTGTTGACCACTCCGCCTTTGATGCCTATATGTTCATTGTTGAAGCAGATAACAAACGAATACTTCACACAGGCGATTTTCGCGGACATGGTTTTCGAAGTAAAGGACTTATTCCAACGCTAAAAAAATATGCCAAAAATATTGATTACATAATTTCTGAAGGTTCAAATATTCAAAATCAAAATGCTAAAATGCAAACGGAGCAAGAATTACAAAAAGATTTTGAATTGCAATTTAGAGAAAACAAATACAACTTTGTTTTAATTTCTTCTACTAACATAGATAGAATATTCGCATTGTACCACGCCTCAAAAAGCGCAAAGCGTTGTTTTGTTTGCGATAATTATCAAACGAAGATTCTAAAAATAGTTTCCGAAAATCATAAGAAATACACTTCATTTTACGATATAGATTATGTCCAAAAAGCAACGTCTGCAGGTCGTTTCTTTGAGTTGAAGCGTCAAGGGCGGAATCCATATTCTTTCAATGGAAAATTAAATCCGTATTTAGAAAAATATGGATTTTGTATGCTTATTCGCTCAAACGATGCATTTAAACCTCTTATAGACGAATATGCCAAAACAAACGACTCAAAAATATATTATTCAATGTGGAATGGATATTTGGATTGCAAGAAACCTGCTTTTAATGAATCGTTATATAATTACTTAGAGCCATATAAAATTGAGTATAAGCACACAAGCGGACATGCTGATTTAGAAACATTAAAGACTGTTTTTGAAACAGTTAAACCCAAATGTGGCATTATACCTATTCACACAGAAGCACCTGAAAAATTTCAAGAATTATTTCACGAGCAGACTACTATTATTCCTCTACATGATGGAGATGTATATGATTGTAATATAAAACGGATTAATCATGAATAAAAAGAGCGAACGGCTAATAAAGTGTCATATGTAATGCGGGTTTCAGAGGTTTTCCAGGCTTGTGGTTCGTTGTTGCTAAAAATACACAAACCGATAGTTGTATGGTGTATTAAGAATGTAACTTTGAAGCAAACCAAATAAGAAAATTGATAAATCAAAAATTAATACTATGAAAAACTTATTGAATTATTCATTCCTCACCTGCTACATTTGTTAGTCATAGCAGTAAAATAATGGATAATTCCATAGCCCCGATCCGTCTAATCTTCCGCCGGTAGGCGGACAGGCTGATTAAGTCGGTCTCAATGTCAGCTGGCGGTCGTTCAAAGTCCATTGACGGAGTTCAACACAATCTCCTAAATATATCCATCAAAAAAAGCCTTATCGAACAAACAATAAGGTTTTGATTGGATTTAACAATAAAGCTTAAACCACTTCCGCTTTTTCCGGCAAAACAAATGTAAAGCTATTTCAGGATAAATTAAAAAGTGTAAATTTGAATCAGGATTATTAATCAAAAAGTGTAAACTTTTTTCAGGACGAGACAAGGGTTTGACTTCAAGTCAAGCCCTGACTTAATTGAAAACCAGACTATTGCGATGAATAGCCCCAATTAATATTTAAAGAAGAAAAACAAAAAATAAACCTTTTCTTGATTTCGAACTTGTAACTGAACATTTGAAATTATGCAATAAAAAGTTTTTATTCATTATTTAATCTAAACTCTTTTTAACCTTCTCAATAATTTCATCAATCTCATCAAAAGTAATTGTAAGTGGAGGGGCAATTCTAAAACTGCTTCGATTAAATAAAAACTGATCAACAATTAAATGATTTGAAAGCAATATCGGCATAATCTGAGCGGCCATTTCTTTATTTATTAATTCTACTGCCAACATTAAGCCTATTTGTCTGATATCTTTGACTTTGGGATGCATAATTAAAGCATCTTTAAATCGTTTTCCTTTCGCGTTAGCTTCTTCTATAAGATTAGATTCTGTCAACACTTCCAAACTTGCGAGTGCTGCGGCTGCGCTTACAGGATGACCACCAAAAGTGGTAATATGTCCTATAGCTGGTTGATAATGCAAAAGATTCATTTTTTCTTTTGAAGAAATAAAAGCACCAATAGGCATTCCGCCGCCCATGCCTTTTGCGAGCGTGATAATATCAGGAACAAAATCGTAATTTTCAAAACTAAAAAGCTTTCCTGTACGACCAAATCCCATCTGAATATCATCTAAAATAAGTTCGCTGCCAACTTCACTACAGCGCTTTCGGAGAGCTTTTAAAAATCCTTCTTTAGGTAAAATAATTCCTGCTTCTGCTTGAATAGCTTCCACAAAAACAGCTGCAGTTTTTTCGGTAATCTGAGATAAGTCGTCAAAATTATTAAACTCCAAAAAACGAATATCAGGTAGGAGTGGACGAAAAGCATATTTCATTTCTTCGTTGCCCAAAATGCTTAATGCCCCTTGAGTTCCTCCATGATAGGCATTTTTAAAAGCAATTATTTCACTTCGTCCGGTAATACGTTTGGCTAATTTCATTGCACCTTCGATTGCCTCACTGCCTGAATTTACCAAAAAAACAGCATCTAAAGATGCAGGTAGATTTGCGCTTAGTTTTCCGGCAAGTTGAACTTGTGGCGATTGTATAAATTCACCATAAACCATCAAATGCATATATTTATCAACTTGATTTTTAATAGCTTCCACAACTTTTGGATGACGATGCCCAAGATTACTCACCGAAACTCCTGAAACTAAATCGACATACTTTTCACCATTATCAGTGAATAAATAAATACCTTCAGCTTTATTAATTTCCAATGCTTCTGGAACATTGGCAGGAACAGCAAGGTGTTGATAGTATAATTGACGGTTGGAAAGATGCATATTAGTATTTTTTACAAAGGTAGGAATAATGAAAATTTGAAATACCACGAATACACGAATAATAATTTTTTAGTAACTAATCAGTGTGGATAAAATACAGTATATCAATAAAATAATTTTACCGCTAAGAACACCAAGAAAACGCGCTAAGAACCGCAAAGTACTGAATATCAATAATAATTAGCATTGCGTCCTTTGCGTATTCCATTGTGCTCTTTGCGTTTAAAATTTTAAATATCTAATTATTAGCAACATATATCTTTATATTAGACTGATTAGTTACTCGTGGCTAAATAAATACGGGATAATTAAATAGTGTGTTGATATTTAATGAGATGATTACTTATTATATCAGCAAACCCTAAATATTGCTGAAATAGTCCTCCAACAGTTTTAAATTTGATGATGAAATCTTTAAAGTGTACTTTTCATCATTTGTTTTTAAATAACAGGAATGATTCTTTCGTTCTACTTTCTCCAGAAAATTTAGATTTATGATATTAAACCTACTTATTCTGAAAAAATCACTTTCAGGAAGAATTTTGCCAACCTGATTCAAATTGCATGTTACAACCTCTCTTCTATCATCCAAAAGATGAATTTCGCAATAATTTCTATCGGCTTCACAATAAATGATATCATCCGAATTGATAATAATAAATCCAGTACTTGTATTGAATTTCAATTTTTCTGCTGATGCCAGCTTATTAAAAAGCTTCTCAAATTTTGATTCGTTTAACTCAGCTTTTCCAATATTTCTTATTTTTTCAAGAGTTTCAGAAAGCTCATATTCATTAATTGGTTTTAGTAAATAATCAAATGCAGCATGTTTAATGGCGCGGATCGCAAATTGTTCATATGCTGTTGTAAATACAATATGAGGTTGATAATTTTCAGACCGGATTTCTTTGACAATATCAAAGCCTGTTTTATTTGGCATTTGTACATCAAGAAAAAGAATATCAGGCTTTAATAAAAGAATTTGTTCAATAGCTTCAATTGGATTTGTATAATTCCCCAAAATTTTAATTCTTGGATGAATTTCTAATAAAGCTTGCAAGTAATTTATTGCTTCTATCTCATCATCCACGATTATAGCTGTCAATATTTCGGAAATAGTCTCATCCTGAGCTAATTCAATATTTTTAAGCTTATTCATATTTCTGCAATTTATAGCTAAAATTCAAAGGTATTGAAATTTTAACTTTTGTTCCTGTTGCATTATTTTTTTTATCGAAAAGATCAATTATTTCATACTTAATCTTGGATTCGTTGTATTCATTAAATAATCGAAAATAATTGTCCATTATTCTTAGCCCGTAACCTGTTGATTCTGTTGATACTAATTTTGCTTTTTCTCTTCCAATTCCGTTATCAGAAATATCAATGTCTAAAGCTTGATTTTTTTTAGCAATGTTAATTTTTACCAAACCATTTCCATCTTTATGCATAATTCCATGTTTGATGGAGTTCTCAACATAGGTTTGAAGTATCATTTTTGGTATTTTCATATTTCGGTTTACCGACTTTTGAATATCAATTTTATATTCTAATTTATCTGGAAACCTGATCATTTCAAAATAAAGATAGTCCTCCAGACTTGACAGTTCTTCATCGATAGTTCGTGTAATTTGATCGGAAGACTCTAGAGTAGTTCGCATTAAGTTTGAAAACTTCATAAAGGCTTCGTAGGATTTAGGATTTTCTTTCATAATCTTGTGAGCCATAGCAGTAAAAACATTAAAAGTAAAATGCGGATCCATCTGATTCCGAAAACTCTTTAATTGTAAATCAACAATTTGTTTACGAATGCTTTCTTGTTTTTTTATTTGAATAAGTTGTAATTTTCTGATAATCAAGATAAAAGACCAAATAATAAAATAGATACCAAGATAAATTAACAACCTAAGAGGAGCTAAAGGATTTTTACCATATTGAATACTTAGGAATTCATTATTATTGGAGTAAAAAAACAATGTTGGTCTATTATTTCCATTTAAAATTAAAGGTGAGCCTCCATTAGAGGATAATGGAAAATGATGTTTAAGCATAATAGGATTCTTAAACTCTTGATCTGTTATCAGTAAGCAGCGGTCTTTGGAATTAAAAACCCATTCAATTCTGCCATCATTATTTAAGTCAATTTGTAATGGATCAGAAAAGACAGTAGAGTTTAAATCATATTTGTTTATTAACTGAAAATCAATACTATAAATAGCAATATGGCCATTTTCATCAATAATATTGAATCGGCTTTCTCCATTAAAATCATTAACATAAAGAAAACGTTTTATTTTAGAAGATTTCGGGAATATATGTTCTTTTACTGTTTCGCCCTTATTGTTTACCAAAAACAATTTTGGATAATTATCGGAACGACCTAAATGGTTATAATAACAAATAAGTAATTTCTCGCCATCAATTGTAATAGCTTGTACATCGAGCCAACTTAGAAAACCAGGGAATTTTATTGGCTCAAATAGTAGATTTAAATTATAATCGTAAACCATTAACCAGGCATTGTAATCACCATACTTAAATCCCAAACTATCATGTACTTGCCCAACTGCTCCTGTTCTACCAAAGATCTCCTTTTTTCCATCATCATCAAAATCAATAAAGTTTAGATTGCTATTTAAGGTAATACCAAATTCTGGGGATTTTATCAAAGTGTCATTAAAAATATCATAAACAAAAATATTCCTTGGAAATCTTGCTTGTCCTGAAATAATTACGAAAATAATTTCTTCTCTGTCGTCTCCATTAATATCTTGAAAATTGATATTGACTATTGCATGGTCAGGTTCTGCATATTTTCTGTTAAGAGAACAAAGTATTTCTTTTGTGAAACTCAATGGGCTTATTGTATCCAAAGGTTCAAAACAATAAAGTAAAATAGTGTCCGAACGCTGATAAAAGGTGTAAATCTCATCAAAACCATCTTTGTCATAATCGCCTGAAATTAATCGTTCCCCTCCTCCGGCAATACTACCATTCATATTCCATTGGTCAATCATACCTCCATCGTGAGTGAATATTTGAATAGCATGTTTCTCGTAAAAGTCAAACGAATAGATTTGTTCGCTATATCCATTATGATCGATATCGTAATTATAAACTTGGGTGTTTGAATCTACAAATAGGGAGCCGGAATCAACGATACGGATTTCGTATTTATCAAAAATATTTGGGAGGAAAATGATTAGACTTAGACAAATTACTAAGGCTAGGAAATAAGATTGAAGTACAAAATGCCTAAGCTTGCTTATCATCGAATATAACGTTATAGGAGTGCAAGATAGGAAATATTTTGATTTGGTCAGTAAGTCAAAAAAAAGCAACTTATAGAACAATTCAGACCTTGAGATGTAAGACAATTCAACGGACTTTAAAAATACATATCCCTCTCACCCTTCTTAATCCGCTCTATTCGGTCTTTTATCTCAGTTATTTTTTGGAATTTCTCTAAATCAACTAAATTCTTCTCAATTACTTGCCATCCTTTTTCAGCTGTAGTTGGTGTTGCATAATCCATAATGTATTCAGCAAGAGTAAGAATCGCATTTGCAGACCAAAAACGTTTGATAAATCCTGGAACTGAGAATCCGATAAAATACTCTTCGTTAATTCTTTAGCGAAAACATCATATTAATTCAGAATAATTATATTCTTCACAAGCCTCAGGAACGTTTCCAAGTGATGATTTCCCGCGAAGTCGCTGAACGGTATATGCTTTTAGATTATTTTCTGAACTATCAAATCTAATTTGTTGTAATTTTTCTTTATTAAAATCCATATTTAACCAGTTTTCCTCTTCTTCTAAGCTCAAGATCAATGGCATTCGTGGCTCTGACAGTTTTGGATTATTGTGAATTTGTTTCATAATCCCTTTACCTTTAGTCGTTACAATGCTAAATCCATTATAAATTTCTCCACTATCAATATTTACCCACTCATCCCACAAACCTGCCAAACATATTGGTTCAGGCTTTTTAGAATGTATAAAACATGGATATGTTTTTCCTTTAAAATGATGATGTTCGAAAAATCCATCTACATAAATTAGGCATCGCTTGTTTTTTGCTGAAGCTCGAAATGCAGGCTTTTCAAAAATTGTCTCAAAACGAGCATTCAAAGTTTTGTTTTTGAGTGAAATGGCAGTTTGTTCGTCTTTTGCCCAAAAAGGAATTAATCCCCAATGTTTAAGTTTTGGAATATATTGATTTTCGGAAGTATAGATTGGAATTTTTGGATGTGTATAACCAGAAACATGATGAAATCCAATTTTATCATAACCTTCAAGTTCCTTTTCAATAATGGACATTAGCTCCGCATCGTTTTTACGGCGGGCGCGTTTTAGAGCAGTTTCGTGTAGAACTTTAATGTCGTAGCACATTGATATTGGTAGTGATACGATGACTTCAAGTCATCGTATCACTTCTGTATACTATTAAATATGAATAACTTCATCATAAGCAGCTGCAACGGCTTCCATAATTGCTTCCGACATAGTAGGATGCGGATGAACAGCTTCTATAATTTCTCTGCCGGTTGTTTCTAATTTACGAGCTACCACTACTTCTGCTATCATTTCGGTAACGCCGTCACCAATCATATGACAACCAAGCCATTCGCCATATTTGGCATCGAAAATAACTTTTACAAATCCTTCTTTATTGCCTCCTGCACTTGCTTTTCCAGAAGCGCTAAATGGAAATTTTCCGACTTTAATTTCATATCCTGCTTCTTTAGCTGCTTTTTCGGTATAACCAACACTGGCAACTTCAGGACTGGTGTAAGTACAGCCAGGATTATTGTTATAATCCATAGGAGTGGGGTGGTGGCCGGCAATTTTCTCAACACAAATAATACCTTCGTGAGAAGCTGTATGCGCCAAAGCAGGACCCGGAACAATATCGCCAATAGCGTAATATCCTTCAACATTAGTGCGGAAATATTCATCAACCAATACTTTGTCACGATCAGTTGTTATTCCCGTCTCTTTCAAACCTATATCTTCAATATTACTTTTAATTCCAACTGCAGAAAGTACAATATCAGCTTCTACCTTTTCTTCTCCATTTTTTGTTTTTATTGTAACCAGACATTTATCTGCTGATGTATCTACATTAGTTACTTCACTGGAAGTCATAACTTTCATTCCTGCTTTTTTAAAACTGCGTCCTAATTGTTTGGAAACTTCTTCATCCTCCAATGGAACGATTGTATCTAAAAACTCAACTAAAGTTACTTTTGTACCTAGGCTATTATAGAAATATGCAAATTCGGAGCCTATAGCGCCGGAACCAACAACAACCATAGATTCAGGTAGTTTTGGTAAGGTCATGGCTAAGCGATAGCCAATAATTTTTTTACCGTCAATTGGCATATTGGGTAATTGCCGAGTACGTGCACCTGTTGCAATAATAATATGATCTGCAGAATATTCTTTTACTTTACCTTTGGCATCGGTAACATCTACTTTTTTACCGGGTTTAATTTTGCCAAAGCCTTGAATTAAATCTACCTTGTTTTTTTTAAACAAGAACTGGATGCCATTGCTCATATTTTCGGCAACTCCACGACTTCGTTTCACAATTGCTTCGAAATCAGCTTCAATTTTACCAGCAATTTTAATTCCATAATCATCAGCATGAGATGCATAATTATATACCTGAGCACTTTTTAATAATGCTTTGGTTGGAATACATCCCCAATTAAGGCATATTCCGCCTAATTCGGCTTTTTCTATAACTGCTACTTTTTTGCCTAGTTGCGATGCGCGAATCGCAGCTACATAACCACCTGGCCCACTGCCTAATACAAGTATATCGTAATTCATATTGATTCTAAATTAGTGTTAATTTTAATGCAAATTTACGAAAATAATCCGCATTGAAAAAATAAAAAGGCCTGAGAATTAATTAGGCTTTGACAAAAAGAGTTAGGTCTGTATTTGACGAGCTGAAAATATTTTTCTGCCACTCCCAAAGGGATGCCTTTGGCACAAAACACGAAAACACCAAAAATTCACTAAAGAAATTAGCATTTCAAATTTGGTGGGTTTTAGTGCTTTAGAGATTTAGTGGCGTTTATTTTATTGGAAAAATAAGAAAAACTACTAGTGCATCAATTAACGAATTATAATCTTAAGATATGATGATGGTAATTGAAATTAAATCACAAACTAACTTCACCATAAAGATCAAAACTGTCAGCAGCTTTTATTTTGAGATTGTAAAAGTTCCCGATTTTCAATTCTTCTTCAGAAGCTTTAATTAATACCTCATTATCCACATCGGGAGAATCGTATTGAGTTCTTCCAATAAAATAAGGTTCTTCATATCTATCGATAATCACTTTATAATCTGCAGCAATTCGAGCCTGATTAATCTCATTGGAAATTTCTTCCTGCACTTCCATCAGCTTTTCTTTTCTAGCTTGCTTAATCTCGTCGGTAATATCATCTTCCAATTTAAAAGCTGCAGTATCTTCTTCGGGTGAATATGTAAAAACTCCTAATCGTTCGAAGCGGGCTTCTTTAACATAGTCGAGAAGCTCATTAAATTCAGCTTCAGTTTCGCCAGGATAACCAACTATAAATGTTGTACGGATAGCTACATTCGGAACTTTATCGCGCATAGTCTGAACCAGTTCACGTGTTCCTTTTCCAGTATGACCGCGTTTCATGGAGCGTAAAATTCGATCATTGATATGTTGCAATGGAATATCGATATAATTGGCAACTTTAGGTTCATCTCTAATGATATCTAATACATCGTGCGGAAAGTTTGTAGGGAAAGTATAATGCAAGCGAATCCACTCGATACCATCAATTTTTGCTAATTTCTTTACCAATTCTGCCAGCGCTTGTTTTTTGTACAGATCAATGCCATACCATATCAAATCCTGAGCAATCAATATTAATTCTTTAACTCCTTTATCTGCAAGCTTTTGAGCTTCAATTAGAAGTTCGTCTTGAGGAACCGATTTGTGTTTTCCCCGAATAAGTGGAATGGCACAAAAAGAGCATTTGCGATCGCAGCCTTCCGATATTTTTAGATAAGCATAATGCAAAGGTGTTGTCAAAACGCGTTCTCCTATCAGTTCGGTTTTGTAATCGGCACCTAAGTCAAGAACAATTTTGGGTAAATCAGCCGCGCCGTAAAAGCCATCCACACCATCAATTTCTTCAGGAAGTTCTTTTTTGTAACGCTCAGATAAACAACCCATTACATACACTTTCTCAACGTCGCCTGCTTTTTTTGCTTCAACGGCATCTAAAATCATATTAATCGATTCTTCTTTAGCATCGGCAATAAAACCACAAGTATTTATTATTACAATATCATTTTGCTCTTCATCCGATTCGTGAACAACTCTTAGATCATTCGCTTTTAATTGTCCCATTAAATGTTCGGAATCCACAAGATTTTTACTGCATCCCATGGTAATGATATTTATCGATTTATTCTTTATTTTTGTCTTCATAAATGAATTGAGCTATTTTGTGGTGGCAAAAATACTTGAATTTGTGTCATACTCTGTGAATTATTTATTAAGCCTACTCAAAAAGCTCTAATTTTATATATCTTAGCTTCTTAACTAATAAATTAATGACCTTATTTCAACTGCTTTTTATGGATACAATTGCCTGGAAATGGATTTCAATTTCCAGTCTGGTGTTAATCTACATTATTGCTATTTTTATAATGTTGCGTACTTTGCTCCAAAATAGGAATCCTTCTGCAACTTTGAGTTGGGTTTTGGTTTTGGTTTTATTGCCATATATAGGTCTTATATTTTATTTTTTCTTTGGACAGCAGATTCGTAAAAGATGGATATTTAAGCGATTAAGAATACGAGAGTTAGTGAAGATCAGGCAAGTAAGTGATTCTCAACTTAAAGCTTTGAAAAATGCTGATGATATTCAGGAACCTCAAGTCATAAGTAATTTAAAACTAATCAGGCTGTTGTTAAGAGAGAATTCCTCATTTCTTTCTGTAAATAACACTATCAAAATTTATCATAAAGGGATTGATGTTTATGAACAACTTTATAAAGATTTTAACGCCGCTGAACATTTTATCCATATTCAATATTATTTATTTGAAGAAGGTGAAGTTGCCACAAACATTCAGACAATTCTGCTTGACAGACTCAAACATGGAGTGGAAGTAAGTTTAATGGTTGATGGAATTGGCAGTCGCAAGCTATCAAGTGAATATATTCATACATTAAGGTCAGCAGGTGCTGAGGTACATGTATTCCGACCAGTTCGTTTTCCTCGTCTAACAAGTAAAATAAATTACCGTAACCATAGAAAGATTGTGGTAATTGACGGTGCAGTTGGTTATACAGGAGGAATAAATATTGCTGATAAATATATTAATGGAAGTGGTGATTTGGGTTTTTGGCGCGATACACATATTCGCATTTATGGTGATGCCGTAAAAATGTTAGTGGCTGTGTTTTTGGTCGATCGCTATTTTGTTACAGAAAAGTTTGATAAATTTCCGGCTAAATATTTTCCAAGTATTAATTATCAGGGAGATAAATATATTCAGATTGCCAATAGCGGACCTGAATCGTCAAAACAAAATATCTTGAATGCCTATTTTACTGCTATCAGTTCAGCACAAAAAAGTATTTGTATCATCACTCCTTATTTCGTTCCTAATGATAGTATTTTAATGGCTCTGAAAACAGCTGCTGCTGGAGGTGTTGATGTACGAATAATTCTTCCCGGGCGTATCGATAGCAAGTTGGTACAATACAGTTCGCGTTCTTATATTTATGATCTTTTGCAGGCTAATATTCAAGTGAATTTTTACCAGGCTGGATTTATTCACGCAAAAATTATGCTTATAGATGATCATTTATCGGTAGTGGGTTCGGCCAATTTCGATTATCGTTCGTTCTATCATAATTTTGAAATAAGTGCTCTTATTTATGATAAAGAAGAAAATAGAAAACTTAGGATTCAATTTGATATTGACAAAAATAAATCGAAACGGATTAAGTTAACTCGTTGGCGTAAAAGGTCTTTGACTAGTAAGCTGAAAGAATCGGTTGCGCGTTTGCTTTCGCCTTTAATTTAAGGCATAACAATTTCTTTTATCAATATTATCGAGTATAAATGTTTGTTTCACTCTTGAAGGGTCGGCTTTGGTAATAGTTTACTGAGAAATAACGGAGTTGCATAAAGAAGGATAATTTGATTATTGTACCTATTAATCATGTCTATTATACTTATAGCCAACACTTTTTTTACCGCGGAGAACCGCAAAGGATTAATAAAAAGTAATATAGTCTTTGCGCTTTGCGACTCTCTGCGAAATACTTTGCGACTCTCTGCGGTAAACTTTAAATTACAATAAATTAAACAATCCAAATATTTACTATTGTATTATTTAATTGGTACTCTCTTTTTCTTAAAATGAAGAGAATCACCCCATTCATTATATCCGATTTCATTTCCGGTTCGATGAATTCGAGCTTCCAAACAATTTTTGCAGGCATCGGCTTCTTCATCAATGCAAGGTTTATCTTCGTATAACAAATAATCTTCGCGATATTTTAATGGTGTTAAATTGGGCATAATTACATTAGCTCCAGTCAATAATGCTTTCTCACGTCCTTCAGGATCAATGGTTTGCATTGCAGTTGTGGCAGCAATATTGATACCTTTCATCAAAATTCTTAATAATGCCACAATTTTTAAACTTAGTTGAAATCGTTCTTTAAGCGGCAACAATGTATCTGAATATTGATAAAGCGGAGTTTGCTTATGTTCGATATAAGGACCCATGCCTGCCATATCGATATCCAATTTTTTGAAAAATAATAAATCATTTGCCAAATCATCTAATGTCTGGAATGGCAAACCTATCATTACTCCTGTACCAACTTGAAACCCAGTTTCTTTTAGATGATAAAGCGATTGAATTCGTTTGTTGAAATTGTGCTTATTATTTTGTGGATGTATTTTTTGATATAAGTCTTCGTTGCTTGTCTCGATTCGTAGCAAATAGCGGTGTACTCCTGCATCAAACCAATGTTTGTATGTTTCTTTGCTTTGTTCGCCACAGGATAAAGTAATTCCTAAAGCACCGTTTCCTATTTTTTTAATTTCACGAATTAGGTTTTCTATTTTTTTTACAAAAGTCTTATCGCTTCTTTCTCCTGATTGGATAACAATTGAAGCAAAGTTCTGATCATAAGCAAATTGTGCCGCCTGAATTACTTCTTCATCATTTACCTGATATCGTTGAATGTTACTATTACTCTTGCGGACTCCGCAATAAAAACAATCTTTGGAGCAAATATTTGAGTATTCAATAAGGCCACGGAAATAGACTTTATTACCGACTTCAGTTTTTTTTATTTCGGCAGCTTTTTCGAAAATTTGCTTTTGATCCGCGCCTTCAGTCTTCAATAATATAATTAAATCTGCGTGAGAGAAATATTGTTGATTTAGTATTGACGTTATATTAGCCATTCTATTGTTATATAATTCACAAAGATATTAATAATATCCATAATTTATCTATATGAGCATTATTTTAACAGAAAATTATAGCTAATTCAATTTATGATGAACGGAAAATGGTTTTTGCCACCAAATCACTAAATCACCAAATCGCACCAAATTGAAATGCTAATTTGCAATTCTTTTCGGACAAATTATGACATAAACAAATCTCATCTACTTTTTCAATTAACCCCCGTCCTAGATTCTCAAGATTCGTGTATGCATCATCGATTATTAATTTTTCGATAACATCCTGTTCTTCAGGAATTGGATTCAAATTCCTTTGGTGGAATTTTGTGTTTTAGTGTGTTGGTGGCATTTTTTTTATTATATAAAGATACGAAATCTACAATAGCATCTTTTAATTAATTAGACAAAATTATATCTGAGTAACTATAAATTCAGTACGACGATTTTGAGCTCGACTTTCTTCTGTATTGTTATCAGCAATAGGATTTTCTTGCCCAAATCCTTTATATTTAAGACGTTTAGGGGAGATATTATGTTCGACCAAGAAATCATAAACAGTTTTGGCTCGTTCGATAGAGAGAATCAAATTATATTCTGCAGTTCCAACACTATCTGTATGTCCCTGAATTTCAATATGTACAGTAGAATTATTATTTAAAAACAAAATCAGTTTTCCTAATTCAATTTCGGATGTTTTTTGCAGTATTGATTTATCAGTTTCGAAGAAGATGTTTTTTAAAGCTACTTTTTCGTTAACCGCAATTGGTTGCAGCGGAATATCTTTAATAAATGGATTTTGATTGCTAAAGACTTTTTGCAAAAGAAAATGATCGGAATAAAACAAATAACCCGGACGAGACACATTAAGCAAATAATCTCTTCCTAAATTTAAAACAAATGAAAAACTGCCGTCTTCGGAATCGGAAAAGGAATTCGTTATTTGTCTTCCATTTTCAATATCAATAAGCTCAAAACTTGCTCGCAAATGTTCTTGAGTTTGAGCGTTATATACTATTCCTTTGAAATATGTAATTTTTTGTGGTTGAACATTTTCAGGTAAATGAAAAGAATACAAATCTAGCTCACCAAATCCTTCCGGCCGATCAGAAGCAAAATAGGCTAAATCACCATCAGGTGAAACAAGAATACTACTTTCATCTTTATGTGTATTTATTGGATAACCTAAATTTATTGGTATTCCCCAATCTTGAGTTTCACTATCCCATTTAGACATATAAATATCCTTTCCGCCCATTCCGGTATGACCGTCAGATGAAAAATATAAAGTTTGATTATCAGGATGAATAAAAACCGATTGTTCGTTCTTATTTGTATTGATATTAGTATTTAATTTTACAGGCTTTGTCCAATAAGCATTTTTATCCAAATCGGCACGATAAATATCTGAATGGCCTTGGCCTTTTTTTTGAGCTCGAACAAAATAAATGCTTTTTCCATCTGAAGATAACGATGCTTGGCTTTCCCAATTTGAAGTATTAATAGGCTCGCCCATATTTATAGGATTGCTCCAACGATTTTCGATTTTACGAGTAAAAAACAAGTCGCAGCTGCCATAGCCTTTTCTTCCTGCACCATAATCGTCAAAGCTTTCGCAGGCAGTAAATACAAGTGTTTTACCATCGGCTGAAAGACAGGCAGCACCTTCGTTAAAAGGAGTATTTAGTTCATTAATTGGAAAACTTATATTCCAAATACTATCGTTTTTCTTTAATGCTCCTATAAAATCTTCCTGCACTCCTTGGCTTTGTGTATCAAGTCTTCTGGTAAACAGCAGAAACTGATTATCGACAGTAAGAGTAGGAAAATATTCAGGATTTTTTGTATTGATATTTGCTCCCAAATTAATTAGTTCAAAAGCTTGCGGATGTTTAATGGCTTCCAAAGCAAAAAGACAGTTTTGTAGTTGAAATTCAGCATCTTCCTTTATATTTTGTTTGATATTTGTGAAGTTTAAAAATGTAGTAAAAGATTCTAATGCTCCGGAATAAAGACCTTCTTTTAAATACAATTTGGCTAAAAAATAATGTTCATTTGGATATGAATTAGGATTAATACTAAGTCCACTTTTGTAAAAATCGATGGCATCAAGCGGATATCCCAATTTAGATTTGACTTCTGCATTAAGTAAATATGCTTCTTGAAAATATTCATCTGCTTTGATAGCTTTTATTAATAGCAATTCTGCTTGAATATAATTGCCTAGAGTATATTCTTGGCTGGCTTCAATATAATATTTTTCCGCTTTTTTTGATTGGGTATGAAGATTTTGTGCAGGCAAAAATAAAGGCAGTGCAATAATAAATAAGACCAATAAAAAATAGCGTAAAATCATATTGCTGTTTTAAACAAAGATAGGGTTTTTACTTTTTAGAGTAAATCAAATCTGTTTTTATGAGTGGGAATAAACCTGTTTCAGTTTATATGTTATTATCGGATTAGTAAATTGAAAAGTTGGCCATAAAGGATATATTTATCAATACTTTTGTAGTGTAGTTGAGTTAAGCCTTTGTCAAATTACATTATTGAAATAAGTTCTAATTCAATTTCTTAAGTCTTTTGATTCTTTTCTTCTGGTAATCAATGATTTGTTTATACAACGGCATCTTGCCCGAGATTATCAAATGAGTTAACCCACATGCAAGTGTTTTATCTCCCTCATGTTCAATTGTGCAAAGAATTCCTGAAATATCTCCACTATTGAAAACATCAACAACAGTTAATTCTGTCTTTAAAGTAATTGTCAGATTCTGTGTCCTTAATTCTTGAACAAGTTCTCTTATTGGAAATGCTGTAAATGGAACAACATGCTTCAATTGTCTTGTTAAATCTTCATATTGCTCTTTTATATCCTCCATGTCCTTTTTGTTTTACTGCAATGTTTCACCGTGCGATGTCTTGCCAAGCTCTTTGACAATGCATTAGTTTGAGCGTTGGCTTGTGGGGTTTTGGCAATGGCATGCATATTGGCTTGGTTATTCAGATTGATTTATACAAAGGTTGTATTGTCCATTTTCTTTCAGACACTTTTATGATAAATACCTTTATCATTTTTTTTTCTTGTTAGACAATCGTTTGAGTGGTTTTTCCGGAAGGTAATTTTCTGCTGAAATAATACTTCTGCCAATTTCTTTTTCAGTATTCTTTCTTGCATTTCCGGCAACTTTTCCACCTCTTTTAGCTGCTTTTTTATTCTCAAACATTCCTTTTGGCTTTTCATTTTGAGAAATTTCTGTTGTTACTCTTTCTCCAAGCATGGTAAAAATCAGTTCAAGGTCGGTCATATTATCCCTGAGATTTGCTTTCGATTTAGCAGGGATGTTTTTATATTCTTTGTATTTGCTTGGAATCATCCCAAAAGTAGCTTTACTTATTTCTGCTGTTAAAATTGCAAAGTTTCGCTGTTCTATAACTCCTCTCTCTTTCCATTCATCGGTTAAATTTTGGCGAATTGCAATTCCTCTCAGTCTTTTGTCTATCCAGTCTTTATCGTATCCTTTTTGCTCGTATATCTCCTTCATTCTTTCCTGAGCCAATTCAGGATTTTCAATTTCTTCCACTCTTTCGTAACCTACTTTAGCTAACCATCTTTTAAATGGTTCTGCCTTTGGTGAAGGAATAGATTGTATTAGGCGAAAAGCACTTTGGGTATTTACGCAATCTGTTTTGTATTTTTTCCCATCTTTTGCAGGTAATTTCAGCTGTACCCAAATTGGGGACAACTGAAATTTAACAAATTCCCTGCTCTTTATTTTTCCCCAGTATTGTCTTGGCTTAGGGCTATCGGTTAAGGCTTCAATAATATCAACAACAGAATAGTACCACTCTTCCTCATTCCATATTCTACGGATTTTCTTACTCTCAAAAACAATAAGTTTATTATTATTTTCTTCCATTCTTCAATTATTTTATGCCTTTATTTTAAAATTTTCTTTTCCCTATCAACTATCGAAAAAATCAGTTTTGAAGGCTCCTGATACTCAAATTCGCTTTTACGATTCGGGTTTTTTATGTTAAGATATACAGAAACATAACCTTTTTCGTTCTCTTTTACAATATCATTAATGTTTACTTTCCAAGCTAATTCAGCATCTTCCTTTATATTTTGCCTGATATTAGCGATGCTTAAAAATGTATCGAAAGAATCTAATGCTTCAGTATAATATTTTTCCGCTTTTTTTGATTGAGTATGTGCATTTTGTGCCTTCAAGAAAAAAGGCAGTACAATAATAACTATGACCAACAAAAAAGAGCGTAAACTCATATTGGGGTTTTAAACAAAGATAGGGTTTTTACTTTTTAATGTAAATTTAAATTCTTAATAAGGCTTGTCAAAAGTCGCCTGTATAAAACTTAAAAGTTCCTATTTCCGTTCTTTCCGTTCTTGTTATTTGTAAACATCTTTATCTGCTTGAGGATATTCAAAACCCATTGCGATTACTTTTTCATAAGTTTTTCTACCGATGATATCAGTATCTACAGATTCTACAAAGTCGTTGTAACCGTAGTCTTCACCTTCTTGTTCAACTATTGATAAAAATCCAAGATCATTTTCTTTTGTTGCAATGTAACCGTCTAAACTCATCGAAATATATAAAACTACTTTTCTCGCCGTCATTTTTTGTTAATCGTCAATCGCTTTAGTTAACTACTGTTTTACTCTTTTATCAATGTATTTTGAGTTTAGTATCCTGAGAGTGCCCATATAATCCAATTTAAATTCTATCAAATCGCCAACTTTATATTTCTTTTTATTTATGTCAAGGTCAACAACGATCATATCTGAACTTGCTCCCGCAATTGTTAAAGTTTTGTCGATGAATTCAAGATGGTTCACATCTACATCGAGCAAGCCAATATCTATAATTGCTCTATGGGAAGTTTGCCCTAAATTGGTTTGGTCAAATGTAACGCTCTCGCCTTCAACATTTGTGCCGAATTCGCCCCTAGGAACCGATGGCTTTTCTGTTAATTCGATTATTTCAGAATATAATTTAAACACATCGGAACGCATTTTTTTGAAGGGTTTGTTATTGTAAACGTCGGTGCCTAAAAAAAGAGTTTCGCCTACCCTAAAATGGTTGATTCCTTTAGGCAGGAGCTTTTGAAAAATTAACGGAATAGTAACCGATGAACCACCGGATACATATTCGATTTGTCTGTTAAATTTTGCTTCAATTAATTGTTCATATAAACTTAATTGAATTAATTTATCGTGATTTGGTAAAACCCCGTATAAGCAAGTCAAATTAGTTCCAATCCCCACTACTTTAATATTTTTTAATTCGAAAACACTTTCATAAAAAGCCATAAAATCCTCGACCATCACCCCTTCTCTAAGCTCGCCCAATTCAATCATAATGATTATTTTGTGAATTTTGTTCTGTTTTTTTGCTTCCTCTGCTAACAACTTGATAGTTTCAAATTCTGTATTCATGCTTACATCGGCATATTTTACCACACTTGGAATGGCACGTTTTGCAGGTGGTTTTATATAAATTGTTTCAATCTTGGGATTGATTGATTTAATCATTTTTAAATTGGACACGCGAGAATCGCATATTTGATTTATATCAAATTTTAATAGCTCTTCTAAATACGCTTTATTTCCACTTAATATTTTGGAAACAATTGACCATTCAATATTATTCTTTTTAAAAAGCGTATTGAGAAAGTCGAAATTTGATTTTAATTTTTTTATATCTAATGTGACAAAAGCCATGATAATTGATTTAAATTAAACAATAAACTATTTATATGTAATTTGTTATGTTGTATATACCGAATTAAATAACACATAATCGGTAGTTAAATCTGTTCCCCAACCTTTTGATTTGGCTTTCCCACTATGAAGATCCAGCACAATTTTAAGATGTGATTCCCTCAACTGTTTTTTTATAAAGTAGGGGTCAAATTCCAATGGGATTCCTTGTTCCAACACCTTTACCGTTTTTTTTTCAGAACCAATATAAAGATCAATTTTTTCATATTCAAAAGGAAGACCTGCATTACCGGCTGCACTTATAATCCTTCCCCAATTGGGATCGCGGCCAAACATTGCTGTTTTAACAAGGGCGGAATCTGAAATTTTCCGAATCATTATTCTGGCATATTCTTCCGTTGGTGCATTCACTATTTCATATTCGATAAACTTTGAGGCTCCTTCGCCATCTGAAACGATAAGCTGAGACAGATGCACCATCATTTCTTCCAGATGTTTTTTAAAAATAGCATAGCCTTTATCTTTTTTCGATTTGATAATATCATTTTGAGCTAAACCATTGGCCAACACAATAACCACATCATTGGTAGACGTGTCACCATCTACAGTAATCATATTGAATGATTTGTCAACCGTTTCCTTTACGAGTGTTTTTAAAAGCTTAGGTTCAATGGCGATGTCTGTAACAATAAACGCCAGCATCGTGGCCATATTTGGGTGAATCATTCCAGAACCTTTAGCAATTCCTGCCATATTAATTTCACGGCCGTCAACTTCAAACTCAACAAAACCTTCTTTGGCAAATGTATCAGTGGTTAAAATAGCGTTTGCAACAAAGGATCCTGCATTGGATCTATTGGTCAGATTTTTTGTATTTTCTCGAATGCCGCTAACGATTTCAGTAGTTGGAAATTTGACACCAATAATACCTGTGGAAGCCACCAACACCAACTCATTGTCAATTTTCAATTCCTCAGCCAATGTTTGCGTCATGGCCTCAGCACCTTCCATTCCTTGTTGTCCTGTGGCGGCATTTGCATTTCCCGCATTAATTACAATGGCTTGAGCTTTACCATCTGCAATATGTTTTCTTGATACGGTAATTGGCGCTGCAACCACTTGGTTTTGCGTAAATACAGCAGCAGCACTTGCCGGCACCTTTGAGAAAATGATGGCTAAATCTCTGCGCATAGACTTAATCCCTGAATGAGCTCCCCAACAGGTTATTCCTCTTACGTTTGTTATATTTTTAATCATATCCATAAATGTTGTAGATGTTTGTTTTTTAAATTAAAAAATTATGGGTTCAATGGTATTAAATGAAGTCCGCTTGTTTGTTCCAAACCAAACATAATATTCATGTTTTGGACTGCCTGTCCAGCGGCTCCTTTAATAAGGTTGTCGATAACGCTAACAATAATCACCATATGGGTTCGCTTATCATAGGTTACATATAAATCACAGTAATTGGTACCCCTGACATCTTTTATGGCGGGCTCTTGTTTTCTTAATCTGACAAAAGGCGCCCTGGCATAAAAGGCAGTGTAAAGTTCTTTTAGTTTGGTTTTATCCATTTTTTCTGTTGGGCGTGCATAAATAGTGGTTAAAATACCCCGGTCAACAGGCAATAAATGCGGTGTAAATTGAATAAGTGTTTCTTTTCCTGAAACCCTATCCAATATCCCTTGAATTTCAATGGTATGTCTGTGATATTTAAGTCCGTATGCCTTGAAATTATCGTTTACATTCGAATAAAGATTTACAGATTTTGCTTTTATTCCCGCTCCTGTAACACCCGTTTTTGAATCTACAATGATTCGGTCTGTTTCAATCAGATTGGCTTTTAGTAATGGCGCCAGACCTAAAATTGCACTTGTAGGAAAACAACCTGGATTCGCAATTAAATTCGCATCTTTAATTTCATCAAAATACAATTCAGGACTTCCAAAAACTGCTTTTTCAATGCCTTCAGGATGAACATGGTTTAATTTATACCATTCTTCATAAACTTCGCGTGAACTCAAACGGAAATCGCCGGAAAGATCAATAATTTTAAAAGACCTGTCTTTAAAACGTTTTACGAAATCCATTGAAACACCATGCGGCAAAGCAAGGAAAACAAGATCAAGTTCATAATCATCTATTTGATTAATCGAAACCAATTTTTGATCGGCAATTCCCTGTAAAAAAGGATGCACATCAGAAAATAATTCTCCGGCTCTGCTTTCTGAAGTAATCAAGCTAATTTCAGCATCCGGGTGATTGGTAAGAATTCGCACCAATTCTGATCCGGTATAACCAGTTGCACCAATAATTCCTATTTTCTTTTTAGCCATTGTCTTTAATATCTTTTAATGATTTTTTCAATACTTCCATTGCTTTTTCCAAATCTTCATAATTGATATTTAAAGGCGGTACCAAGCGCAAAACAGTATCGGCAGTAGCATTTGCCAACACGCCATTTTCAAGCATTTTTTGTACTAAGGGCTTTGTCTCAAAATTAAATTCTATGCCAATCATCAATCCCTTCCCCCGGACTTCTTTGATATCCGGATTTTTCATTGCTGAAATTTCCGATTTTAACCAATTGCCTTTTTCCTCAGACTGTTGCAATAGATATTCTGTTTCAATAACTTCTAAAGTTGCCAATGAGGCTGCGCACACCAATGGATTTCCTCCAAAAGTAGTTCCATGATCACCAAATTCAATGGCAGCACTAACTTTTTCATTCGAAAGAATGGCGCCGATTGGAACACCTCCGCCCAATGCTTTGGCTAAAGTAATAATATCAGGGCATACCCCAAAATGTTCTTTGGCAAACATTTTTCCTGTTCGCCCAATACCACACTGAATTTCATCGAAAATCAAAACAATATGTTGTTCATCGCAAAAGGCTCTTAAGGCTTTAAGGAAAGTTTTATCCGCAACATTAACACCACCTTCACCTTGAATTGGTTCTATAATAATTGCAGCTGTATTTTTGTCGGCAACTTTTTTTATGGCTTTTATATCATTAAAAGGCACTTGAGAAAATCCTTGTGGAATAGGCTCAAATCCTTTTTGATAGGCTTTTTTGCCCGTTGCAATAGTGGCCAATGTGCGTCCGTGAAATGAGTTTTCAAAAGAAATAATATTTCCTCCCCTTCCAACACTGTGTGCATATTTACGTGCTATTTTAATCGCGCCCTCAACAGATTCGGCTCCGCTATTCGCAAAAAACACCCGATCTAAACCAGATAATTCTACCAGCTTTTTAGAAAGCATCACTTGTGGCTCACTAAGATAAAAGTTTGAAATATGAATTAATTTTGCTGCCTGATCTTGGATGGCTTTTACCACTGTCGGGTGACTGTGTCCAACACTATTTACAGCGATGCCTCCCAACATATCAATATATTCATTGCCTTCCACATCCCAGATATGAGAACCTTTCCCATGGTCAAATGTTAAAGGGTAGCGTTTAAAGGTTTGTAAATAATACTTTTTGTCAAGTTCATTGTATGTTTTATTCAATATTTGTGTCATCATTAATTATTTTTAAATTATTGGCTGATTGCTGTTCCAACTTCTTTATTTTCAAAAAGGGTTGCAATCTGCTCAGGAACTGTTCCATTGATTATTCTTGCCAGTTTTGCTCCTTTTTCTAAGGCGATTTTACAAGAATCTATTTTTGGAATCATTCCGCCCTGGATACATTTTATTTCTTTCAAGCGATTTATTTCAGATACTTTAAGCTCATGAATCATAGAATCGGGATTGTCCTTATCAAGTAACAAACCGTCAACATCGGTTAAAATTATATACTGATCGACAGAAAGCGCACCCGCTATATGACCTGCAAACATATCTCCATTAATATTATAAGCCTGACCATTTTCATCAGCAGCAAGACATGTAAGTACCGGGATATAATCATTTTTTAACAATAAATTTATTAAGTTAGAATCAACCTTCGCCACATCGCCAACTTGTCCTAAATCAACCAGTTCAACTTTTCCGTTCTTCTCATGTGCATGCAAGTGTTTTTTCGCAATAACTGTATGACCATCTTTTCCAGACAAGCCCACAGCTTTATAGCCCATTTTATTTATTATTGAAACCAGACTTCCATTGACCTTCCCTTTCAATGTCATTTCGACATATTCCATTGCTTCAGGCGTCGTTTTTCGTAAGCCGTCAATGAACTCAGATTCTATATTAACCTCTTTTAGTGTTTGTTTAATAAATGGTCCGCCACCATGAACAATAAGCACGTTATAGCCTTTGTCCTTAAGCGAGCAAATCGACCTTAACACTTGTGTTTTAAGATTTTGATCGGTCATGGCATTGCCGCCATATTTAAACAATATTGTGCTTTTTACTGTCATTATTTATTATATTAAGGATTTAAATATAGTGTTATTTTTTATATCTAAAGTTACAAAAGCCATGAAATAAAGTTTCTTAAACTATTTTTCTGGCAATATTTTCCGGTAATCGAGCTAAAATTTCATAATTTAAGGAGTTATTCATTTCAGCAAATGACGTAAATGAAATTTCGTTTTCACCATGTTTACCAATAAGAGTTACATTGTCGCCTACGTTTACTTCCTGTAAATTTGTAATATCGCAAATGATCATATTCATATTAACTGCACCTACAATTTGAGCGATAAAACCATTTACAATTACATGACCATTATTACTTAATGACCTGCTGTATCCGTTAGAGTATCCAACCGGAATTATCATAATTTTCATTTTGCGTTGTGCTTGAAAGCTTATTCCATAGCCAATAAATTCTCCTTCGTGAACTGTTTTTATGAACGCAACTTGTGTACACCATCTCATAGCTCTTTTTAAGGGATCAGTTTTGTCTTTTCGTCTGTGAACGTAATGAATGAATGTTTCTATTGTTGGCCAATAGCCATAAAGCAAAATACCTACGCGAACCAAATCGAGTCTTGTTTCCGGATAATTTATTGTTGC
>JAQIBR010000239.1 GCA_027858955.1 Bacteroidales bacterium | reverse complement strand
CTTATCTTACCCTTTTTTAAAAGCTACTGGTGATGCCGCCATAGTAAATTTACTATCGGTAGCAGGATTCACACATTTGCGTACCGGCCCGCCCTATGGAATGAGCAAGGCTGCTTTATTTCAATTGACAAAAAATTTAGCAGTTGAATGGGCAAAAGATGGAATTCGTGTGAACGCAGTAGCACCTTGGTATACTCGAACTCCTTTAGTTGAGAATCTTTTGCAAGATGAGGCTTATTATAAAGAGATTCTGGATCATACGCCTATGGGCCGAATTGCCGAAGCAGAGGAAGTGTCTAGTTTGGTTGCTTTTTTATGTATGCCGGCTGCAAGTTATATTACAGGGCAGAGTATTGCTGTTGATGGAGGTTTTTTGATTCAGGGGTTTTAACATCCTTATTCTTTACGTTTTTTTACACAATCCCTATTAGGGAGTAAAACCATTATGTGTAACTTTGCCGCCCAAATTCTACTAAATGAATATTCGAGAAGAACGTCAAAATAAACGCATAAAACCCGATTGGTTAAAGATTAAAATTCCTTTCGGAAAAAGTTACCTTGGCGTAAAAGAAGTTATTGAGCGCAATAAACTGCATACCATCTGCACAAGTGGACAATGCCCAAATATGGAAGATTGCTGGGGACGCGGTACTGCGACTTTAATGATTTTGGGTGATATTTGTACACGTGCCTGTATATTTTGCTCCGTAAAAACGGGCAAACCTTTAGATGTCGATTTGGAAGAACCAAAACGCGTGGCGGAATCTGTAGAACTTCTAAAACTCAAACACGTTGTTTTAACTTCTGTTGATAGAGATGATTTGGAAGATGGAGGCGCCGCAATTTGGGCAGAGACAGTGCGCAGAATTAAGGAGCGCACTCCACAAGTAACCATTGAAACTTTAATTCCTGATTTTAAAGGCGATTATGATGATTTGAAAACTATGATGGATTCTCGCCCGGAAGTTATATCTCATAATATGGAAACTACACGCATTCTTACACCTCGTTTGAGAAGTTTGGCCAAATATGATCGCAGTTTAGAAGTTATAAAACGAATTTCAGAATATGGAATCGTTTCAAAATCAGGCATTATGTTGGGCATTGGAGAATCCGAAGCAGATGTATTAGAAACTATGGACGATTTACGAGCAGTTGGATGTCAAGTGCTAACAATTGGCCAATATCTTCAACCGACAAGTAAACATCTTCCTGTTAGAGAATACATTCACCCTGATGTTTTTGAACGTTATCGTTTGGCAGGAATTGAAAAAGGTTTTACTCATGTTGAAAGTGGCCCTTTGGTTCGTTCATCATATCACGCTGAAAAACACATTATCAAATAGACATTGCATGGACGTTTTTACCATATTTAATGAATTAGGACTTATTCCTTATAAGGAAGCTTTGGAATACCAGAAGAAACTATTTAATGAGATAATTTATATTAAAAACTGCAATGAAACACTTCCTCAATGCGAAAAGCAGACACTTTACAATCATCTTATTTTTTGTGAGCATCCGCATGTTTATACTCTCGGAAAAAGCGGTGATGAATCAAATCTCTTAATCAACACACTTCAACTAAAATCTAAAAATGTCGAATTTGTAAAAACTAATCGCGGTGGCGATATAACTTACCACGGCCCAGGACAATTGGTTGGATATCCAATTCTCGATCTGGAAGGTTTACAATTGGGAACTCGACAATATATCGAAAAAATGGAAGATACCATAATCCTTACTCTAAAAGATTACGGCATAGAAAGTTATAAAAAGTCTGATATTATTGGTGTTTGGTTGTCTAGCAAGGATCAAAAACCGGAGAGAAAAATTGCTGCTATTGGTGTTAAAATCAGCCGTCGTATTAGCATGCACGGTTTTGCTCTTAATGTAAGTACCGATATGGATTATTACAATTATATAAATCCTTGTGGAATTCTTGATAAAGGTGTTACTTCTATGGAAAAGGAGTTGGGTTATGCGCCTGATTATGAAGAACTAAAAAATAAACTATTAGATCATTTAATTCATCAACTTGATTTAAATCTTTTTGAACTGAATAAATAGACCTGACCTGTCAGATTTTATTTAAACAGACAGGTTTTGCTTCATCAAAACATACCTGGCATCATTCCCCGAGCTGCACTTGCCATTTCCATTTCATTAACACTTTCAGCATGTTCTAAAGCCTTATTAATCGCAATCTGCATTAACTCTTCAATGGCTTCTTTATCACCATTATCCATTGCGTCTTTCATTGGCCCAAGATTGCCCATTAATTTATTCAGCATTTTTATATCTTTTGTTCAGAAAGCAAATATACAAGCTTGATTCAAAAGATTTGTACATTTGGCGTGCATTTTAAAGAGAAAAATAATGTCGATGATTGCCATTGAAGGTATGGAGTTTTATTCCTACCATGGATGTTTTGAAGAAGAAAAGATTATTGGTACAGCTTTTAAAGTAGACTTATATTTTAAGACAGATACAAATGAAGCTGAGAAAACAGACAGCCTGCGTAAAACTGTTAATTATCTTACCGTTTATCAAGTAATTAAGAAAGAAATGGAAGTGAGCTCCAATCTATTGGAGCATATCGCCAGACGAATTTTAATCGCAGTTCAACTAGAATTCTCTCAGATTGATTGGGCCAAAGTTAAAATTCAAAAATTAAATCCTCCGCTCGGTGGTAAAATGAGAAGCGTTAGTGTTACATTAGAAACTGAATAGATTAAAAATTATGAAAAGTTTTTTCTTGGCGACTCCTATGTTTGCAAAAGTAAAAATATTTAGTTTATATATTTGTGGTTTAAAGTGAAAAAGAGTGAGAGTACAATTGCGGCTAAATAACTCAAGAAGTATATTGGCGCTAAGAAA
>JAQIBR010000210.1 GCA_027858955.1 Bacteroidales bacterium | reverse complement strand
GAAATCTACAAACAAATTTCTCCACAATTTAACGAACCGCTGTATACGAGACCCGTACGTACAGTGGTGTGAGAGGTTCTCCCCATCAGCCTTTGCTGGTGGGGCAGCCTACTCGATTGTATGCTGGTGTTTATTCATTTCAGCCTATCAATCAAATATTTAGCTCTAAATTAATCATTCTGTCAATATGCACAAAACTATCCACGAAGTATAAATTTATTTTGTTTTTTGAGCGTTGGACAAAAAGCCCTGTGGGCGAATAGGGGCGGCTTTGTAAGCTCTTTGACAAAGCTAAGGATTTAGAGTTGGTTTGTGGGGCTTTGGCAATGTGCTTACAAATAGGGCTGGCTTTTGTTGATAAATAGCTATTGCTTTTGTTGATGATTATAAGTATCTTTGCTTTGTTGATGATTATTAAATTATGAAAAAAGAAATTAACCATATTAAACAGACTGGAGCAACCTTTACACCAAAAGAATTAGCTCTCTTTTTAGCTCAGAAGCTTTATTGTTATCAAAGTGGAGACAATCTAAAAGTACTTGACCCTGCTTGTGGAGATGGAGCTTTATTAATGGCAATGGCTGAAGTTTTGCAAAAAAATAATCGGAGTTTTGAATTACATGGATTTGATTCCAATAATGAATATCTATCAATAGGCAAAGAAAACTTATTAATTAATAATCATATCAAAAATGCTAATCTAACTTTAGCTGATTTTCTTGAAGTTGTTGATTTAAAGAAAAAACAACTATCATTATTTGACAATGATTCTAGTTCTGTTAACGGATTTGCCGATTTAATAATAGCCAATCCTCCTTATGTGCGTACACAAATATTAGGAGCAGACCAATCTCAATTACTTTCAAAGAAATTTGGTTTAAAAGGGCGAGTTGATTTATACTATCCCTTTCTGATTGCCATGACACATGCTTTAAAAGAGAATGGTTTAATCGGTGTGATAACTTCAAATCGTTATTTATCAACAAAAAGTGGTGAAAGTGTCCGTAAATTTTTGACTGACAATTATGAAGTATTAGAAGTTATTGACCTTGGTGACACAAAACTCTTTGATGCAGCTGTTTTGCCAGCAATTTTCATTGGACGCAAAAAATCTAATGTAACTAATACGACATCAAAGTTTTATAAGATATATGAAGAATTGAATGGATATGAAGGGGAATTAATTCCAGAAAATTCTGTTTTTGATGTTTTAAATGCTGAAAATGATGGTTTTTTTAGTGTAGGTGAAAAACGGTTAAAAAAATCATCTGGTATTTTGAAGTTTAGTAAAACAAAAGAAAATACATGGACAATGCTTTCAAAGAAAGAAGGCTTGTGGGTTTCTGAGATTGAAAGCAATTCTAAAACTTTTATTAAAGACCATTTTAAAGTCCGTGTTGGCATAAAAACAACTGCTGACAAAGTATTTATAAGTGATAAATGGGCTGATTTAAACGGAACCAAACCCGAAGATGAATTATTAAAAGAATTAATTTCTCAAGAAAATATAAAGCCTTGGGGTTCATGTGATAAGAAAAAACTAAAAGTGCTTTATCCTCATTATTCAAAAGATGGAAAGAAACACACAATCAACCTTGAAACGTACCCAAAAGCTAAAGCTTATTTTCTTAGTCACGAAGAAAAACTTAAAAGTCGAAAATATTTAATTGATGCAGGTAGAAAATGGTTTGAAATTTGGGTGCCTCAGAATCCATCCTTTTGGAATTTACCAAAAATAGTTTTTCCTGACATTAGTACTGGTCCAAGATTTTATTACGACAATACTGGTAAAATTGTAAATGGTAATTGTTATTGGATTGTAGCAGAAAAAGAAGCGGATAACAATATATTATTACTAATCCAAGGAATAGCAAATTCGAAGCTAATGACAAAGTATCACGACCTAGTTTTTAATAATAAGCTTTATTCTGGACGCAGACGCTATTTTTCACAATATGTTGAAAATTATCCACTGCCTGACATTGACACTATTGAATCCAGAGATATTATAAATACCGTTAAGAAAATCAATGCAACGGATGATGAAAATATAATTTCCAAGTTGACAAAAGCTTTAGAAAATCAAGTAGCAAAAGCTTATAATGTTTCGACAGTTATTAATCTGGATTAACAACTACTTTCCCCTTGTACTTATCGAAAAAATCCATCGGGATAGACCTTTGGCACTTATAACTTTGGTCTGACACGTAAGAAAAAACTTCACCCAATTTTTCTCCTGGACTTAGAATGATTCCTTCAATTATTTCTGTTTCAGGATTTGTCAAGGCAATCAGGTATCTTATATCGAAAGTCGTGATATATAATTCTTCATTAATAACTTCCTCCTTTTCAGGTGAAAACTTACCTAAATCAACCGTTTGGGTATCTTGAACTTTAACTTCCAGTAACTGATTGGGAATATCAGGAAAAGCACCATAAAGTAAATCAGAATTTGTTGGCTCGTAACCAAGTAGTTCCAGAACCTTTCTTTCTAATGATTGACCTCTACTTTTTGTGGAATCCGCAGCAAGTTTATATCCTATTAATTTTTCGGCAACCATTGTTTTAATTAATTCAATTGCCAAAACTTCGTTTGACTTTGCTTCTTCAACCATGTTATCTTTGGGAGGTTCAAAATCGTGTCTGATTAAATATGATAGCTTTTTAGAATCTTTGAAGAACATAATTTTACTTTCGCTATCGTAAATATTTTTTCTGATTTTGGATGAGATTAATAGTTGATGTTTGATTGTAGGTTTCCCAAATTTCCCAAACTTTTTAACTATGTACTCTGGAGTTGCAATGATAACACATGATACTTTCTTAGATTCAATATCCACCTTAGTCATCACGAAACGTACATCGTTGCATTTTAAACTTTCTCCAGATTCATATTTTATCAGAAGAGTTTTACTAGATGGTATTCGATTCCAAACTTGAAGGTTGTATGAAGAACCGCTTGTAACAATATATGTATCTATAAATTCACGAACTATTTTTGGGATTCCTTTCTTTTTGGGAGGAACAATTTCGTAACCATCATCAAAAGCGGGCTCAGGGAAAGGATATTCTTCTAAAGTTTTTGCAATAAGTTTTCGATTATTGGAACCATCTGTTCTTGATTTCCCAGTTAGAATAAACTCTCGACCAATCATAGAGCTTAATCTCTTTTGTAGTTCGTCCAAAGATGTTAGTGCTAGAGGAGATTTAGCAGGGGTTTTTAAATAAATTATTCATATTTCCATTTCTAATAATTCTGAAATAGAAACATTGAGGGCTTTAGCTAATTTATTTAAGTTAATTAATGCGACATTCCGTTCTCCTCTTTCTACTGAACCAATATATGTTCTATCAAGATTACATTCAAACGAAAGCTTTTCTTGAGACAATCCAGCTTCAATTCTAAAGTGCCTAATTCGCTCACCAACTTTTTGTAATAACTCTTTATCCTCAATCGTGTAAGATGTTTCCATTTCACATTAAATTTTGAACAAAGATTGCAAAAAGATGATTATAATACCACGGACTATAAGTATCAATTAGGTTGTGGTGTCGCAAAATTGCACTCTTTTGCAGATTTTGGTTTGCGGGTCAGCCTGAGCGATTTGCAAATGTGTGCAATGTGGGTTGGCTTTTCTTTTTGAGGGGTGGAGAAAAAAACAAAATAAATTCTCGCATGTTTGCACCTACTTATCTGCGAGGCACTTTTTTACACTTGCATACAACGATGGCAATATGAAAATGTTGGGCATTTTGAAACTACAACCTTTCAATTTACTACGCTGTTTATTTATTACTAATTCGTTCATATTTACCACTTTCTGCCCAATTTTTTATATTGCGTGTTACCAAACGTAATTTCTATAAGTATCCATATTTATCAGCTATAAATGTCAAGAATAATGATAATAAAAAAGCAATTGTCGGAGCAATTACCCACATTAAGAAAAACTTTTTTACTTCTGTTTTTTTGAAAATATTTTTAGTTCCTAATTTTGCAACCCCAATTCCTAAAATTGCAGCAACATTTAATTGGACTAATGATGATGGAATTCCTTTTGTTATTGATGCAACTAACAACAAACTTGAAGACACAAATGCAATAACAACAGCTTCAAATTTTCCAAATAACACAATTTCCTTTCCTGTATTCTTAACTATCTTATGTCCAAATATTGAACTTCCTATTGCAAAACTTGGGGCAACAATTAAAGTTGATAATATCATAATTAATACAAAATTATCATTTACTGATATATCAAGTTCATTTGCAGTCATTGTAGCAATTGGTCCAGCTGCATTCGCAACATTATTTGCCCCAATTGAGAATGCAACATATAATGACATTAATACCAATAAACCATTCCAAACAGGTTTCATATTTTCATTTTGGGCTCGTTGTAGAGTAAGCCCTCTTCTTCTCATTGGTCGATAAATATATTTCCCTATGAATAAGCTAATGAAAAATGAAATTATTGGTAAAATAAACCAAGTAGGTAAAATTTCTAAAAACAATTTATCAGAATCCAACTCATTAAAATATAATGCAGGTGCAACAACAGACATTACAGTTGCTTGACTTGTTGATTGAGGAATTCCAGCCAAATTGGCTATTAGTAGAGAGATAGCAACAGAAAACAAAATAATTGATACAATTGTAAATGACATCATGTCTGGATTGAGTAATCCTTTTCCCATTGTAGTTGCTGTCCCTTTACCTGCTATTATTGCTCCTAAAAATACCATTATTCCAAATAGCCCAGGAATCAGGCTTTTCTTAATCACATTTGCTCCATAGGCTGCTGAAAATGCAGGTGCAGTTCCACTACCACCCATCGTTATTGCCAAAAACATAGCAATAATAAAGGGTATTAAAAGATGGCTGAATAATGGTGAAATCATATTTTTAATTTGTTAATATTGTCTGTCCTCATTATGTTTGGTAACGTTAAGTATATGAAATCGTTACGCATACACAAAGTCGCAATCTATAAATTCCAAATTTCTGCAAAAAAAAGTGTGATTTTGCCCTGCTCAAAATGGATGCGCGTAATGTTTTATA
>JAQIBR010000185.1 GCA_027858955.1 Bacteroidales bacterium | reverse complement strand
AATTGAAATGTATATTGTTGAGAATAGTAAAGAAGATAAACTAGAGTTAATGATCCGCGACAATGGTCAGAAGTTTGATGTTAGATTGATGAAGTCCGACAATTCATTTGCAAAGAAATCATTTCCTTCGCTTCATTTTCTTCTACAACACAGCAAAGAAAATGGTGGCGATTTTCAAATGCTGTCGCATAATCTAACCGGAAATTTAATCGAAATTAGTTATCCTTTAAAAAGCAGAAAGCGACTTCGTCTTGGAAATTCATCTGCTTTCTTAAGTATGTTATTCCTTTCTCATCCTCAAATTCATTTTATTTACTCTCAAATAAGTCAGAAGGGAGAGTTTTTATTCGATTCGAAAATGTTTAAATCGTTAATGGGCAAAATTGAGGCTGATGACAAAGAATATTTAGCAAATTTAAAGGAGTTAATAGAGATTGAATGCGCTTCTATTCAGGATTTTGCCTGAGTAAAAAAGATTTAAAAAATTTATTGTCTGAACTGAATATAAATTATGGATGTAACTTCCTTATAACTAGAAAAATAATATTTTTGCAAACGTTTTAATAAAAGAAAAATTTGGTGCATAAATAAATTAAATATCTTTGCACTGTGAATTGAATAACAAAAAAACTATATAAAAAATTAAGCAATGAAATTAGAACAAATCATGAACAATTTGGAGGCCAAACATCCCGGTGAATCGGAATATCTCCAGGCGGTTAGGGAAGTGTTGGAATCTCTCCAAGATATTTTGGCTGATAACCCTCAATTTGAAACAGCAGGAATTATTGAGCGTTTAGTTGAGCCTGATAGAATCCTTACTTTTAAGGTTTCTTGGGTCGATGATAGTGGTAAAGTTCAAGTAAACTTAGGTTATAGAGTTCAGTTTAATAATGCTATCGGTCCATACAAAGGCGGTTTGCGTTTTCACCCTAGTGTGAATTTAAGTATTCTGAAATTTTTAGGCTTTGAACAAATATTTAAAAACGCTTTAACAACTCTTCCTATGGGAGGTGGTAAAGGTGGTTCTGATTTCGATCCTAAGGGAAAATCAGATCATGAAATAATGCGCTTTTCTCAAGCATTTATGCTGGAGCTTTGGCATATAATCGGACCTCAAACTGATGTGCCTGCTGGAGATATTGGAGTCGGTGGTCGTGAAATAGGATTCCTATATGGAATGTATAAGAAATTGGCTCGTGAAAACACTGGTATTCTTACTGGTAAAGGTGGAAATTGGGGCGGTTCTTTAATTCGTCCTGAAGCTACAGGTTTTGGTGGTATCTATTTTTTGAAAGAAATGTTAGAGGCCAATAATGATTCTTTGGATGGAAAAGTAATCAGTGTTTCAGGTTTTGGAAATGTTGCATGGGGTGCCGCTTTAAAAGCTGTAGAATATGGTGCTAAAGTAGTTACCATTTCAGGCCCTGATGGATATATCTTTGATGAGGCAGGAATCTCAGGCGAAAAGATTGAATATCTCTTAGAGTTACGTGCATCTAATAATGATGTTGTTGCTCCCTATGCTGATGAGTACCCTGATGCTAAATTTTACCCAAATGAAAGACCATGGGGTGTAAAAGTTGATATTGCTTTGCCTTGTGCTACTCAAAACGAATTGAATGGTGATGATGCTGCTGTTTTAATAGCCAATGGAGTTAAGTATGTTGGCGAAGTCTCTAATATGGGATGCACGCCGGAAGCTATTGATGTTCTTCATAATGCCAAAATTCCTTATGGTCCGGGAAAAGCGGTTAATGCTGGTGGTGTTGCTGTTTCTGGATTGGAAATGTCGCAAAACTCTATGAAATTAAATTGGAGTGCAGCTGAGGTTGACGAGAAATTGCATACCATTATGGCCAATATTCATGCCGCTTGTGTTCAGTATGGTACTGAAGATGATGGATTCGTAAACTATGCCAAAGGTGCTAATATTGCCGGATTCTTAAAAGTTGCTAACTCAATGATGGATCAGGGAATAGTTTAATTATCTCAATCCTAACAGTTTATAGCCGTTCTTCATTTTGGGGAGCGGTTTTTTTTATTCGATAATTAGTGATTTTTCCCCTAATACCAATTGTAGTTCAAAATGCCGCATAGCAAATTTTGAATTTACAATGGTTAATGCCGATAGATCAACTAAGCCGCTAATTGAACGAAGTGAAAATATGCGGCATTTAGTTGACTAATCGGTATAACTCAATTTTAAACTTCTGCTATCTTTGCAAAAAAATTATGAAAAGTGGCTCGACATAAATTAGCTCAATTTGCCGAAAACGAGACTTTCTCGCATATGTTTTATATGCCTTGGGAGGAATTACAAAATGGTTTTGATTTAAAGGGAAATTGGAAAAAAGCTTTTTTTAAAAATGACAACCCTATTACTCTTGAATTAGGTTGTGGAAAAGGTGAATACACAGTTGGCTTAGCAAGGAAATATCCAAACCGCAATTTTATAGGCATAGATTTAAAAGGATCCAGGATGTGGCATGGAGCTAGTGTTGTTCAAAAAGAAGGCTTGAAAAATGTGGCCTTTATTCGTACGAAGATAGATCTGTTATTGCATTATTTTGCTGCAAATGAAGTAGCAGAAATATGGTTGACTTTTTCCGACCCTCAACCAAAACGAGAACGTCGTAGACTATCGTCTCCTCGATTTTTGAATCTTTATCGTGAAGTTCTTGAGTCTAATGGAATAATTCACCAAAAAACAGATAATCGCGAACTTTTTGAGTATACTCTAGATGTAGTTAATTATTTTAAGTTTCCACTCGATTATTTCTCTTACGATGTTTATGTTTCTGATTCTGATAACGACCTTGTTGAAATTCAGACATATTACGAAAAGATGTTTTTAAAAGATGGTATTCCTATCAATTATATGAAGTTTAGGTTAAACGAAAATTTTGCCAGTAATAAATTATTAGTTCTTCCTAAGGAGGTTGAAAAGTGAAAAAAGCTGAACAGTCATTTTTTGAAGCGGTTTGGGAAGTTGTAGCTATGATACCCAGCGGGAAAGTAACTTCATACGGTGCCATTGCACAGTACTTAAGTACTCCAAAAGCTGCTCGAATGGTAGGTTGGGCAATGAATGCATCGCTTAATGCGAAACTAAGCATACCTGCACATCGAGTAGTAAACAGATTGGGGATTTTAAGTGGAAAAACACATTTTGGTCAAATAGATTTAATGGAAACTTTGCTCCAAAACGAAGGATTGATTGTTGTTGAAGATAAGATTGTTAATTTTAAAGAAAATTTTTGGGATCCAAGTACGGAGTTGAGTTGAACTGATAGAGTCAGGGCGTGACTTGAAGTTACACCCTGACTAAAATAATAGTACTGAAAGTGTGAAATATTAATAGGAATGGATATAAAGAAAAAAGAAGCTCGTTATCAGCGCATTTACAAGCAGCTCGAAAAATTGATGACTACTTGCAAAGATGAGGAAGCAAGAAAAGCTAGCATATTAGCTGTTTTACATCATAAGATGGACTATTTTTTTTGGACTGGATTTTATATGCTAAACAATGGAGAACTAATTGTATCTAAATATCAAGGGCCAGTTGCGTGTATGTTATTGAAAAAGGGAAGTGGAGTTTGTTGGGCTTCCATCAATCAACAAAATACTATAGTTGTTGCTGATGTACACTCTTTCCCTGGTCATATTGCTTGTGATTCACGCTCCGAATCAGAGGTAGTAGTTCCACTAAAAAGCAAAACTGGAGAGATTGTGGGGGTTTTGGATGTGGATAGTAAAGAATTAAATTCATTTGATGATATTGATCGCCTATATTTAGAGAAAATTTTAAACTTGATTTATATCTAAACCTAAATTATGAGTGAAATTATAAGTTATTCTATTTTGTTAGCTGCTGGTCTCTCCAGCGATATACTTTATCTCGCCATAGGTTCTGGTGTTGCTATGCAACCATATTCAACTAAGCTGAACTTTAAAGCTGCTTTGATTTTTAGCTTTGTACAGATAATCATGGCTCTATTTGCCATTAATGTTGGATTTATAATATCGAGTTTTATTCCTGATTTTTCTTATCAGATGGGGACTATATTAATTGCTTTTGTAGGTCTGAAATACATGTTAGAAACTAATAAAATCAAGGATGAAAGCAGAACTTTTTTAATTGAGGATAGTCGAATATTATGGAGACTTTCATTAGCCTCGTCTTTTAATACATTACTCGCATTTATTGGCTTTGGATTGACTATAATTCATTATACTTTGTTTCCGATTTCTATGCTAATAGGCTTTGTATTTTTCACAACACTTATTGGAATAATTATTGGAAATAAATACAACACGCAACATCTTGGACGTTTCGGTAAATTAATAGGAGGGATAATATTAATTTTTCTTGCTGTTTATATGTTTTTTCAATAGTTTACTGATTTTTAATAAATTAGCTTAATTATAGGTTTTTATCATGACGAAAATTAGATTAACAAAGGAGTTTAAATTTGAAACAGCTCATGCTTTAAAGGGCTACGATGGGCTTTGCAAACATATACATGGACATTCTTATGAATTATTGGTTACAGTAATTGGTGAGCCTCTGGAAGATCAAAATTCACCTAAATTGGGTATGGTTATGGATTTTGGTGATCTGAAA
>JAQIBR010000180.1 GCA_027858955.1 Bacteroidales bacterium | reverse complement strand
AATTCTATCTGGCAATAACACAGCTGCACAACAATAAAACAAAAAAATCAATCAATACCTTTTCAGCATTATTCCAACTCGATAACGATTTTGCTTATTACGAAGAAACACGATGGTATTTGGCATTGGCATTTGTAAAGCAAAATAAAAAGAAGAAAGCTAAAAGCATTCTGAAAGAACTGATTGAATATGAGGGGTATTATTATGATGATGCAACAGAACTTTTGAACCAACTGTAAGTAAATGAACAAAACATTAGTCAAATATATATTCTTGGTTTTTCTGCTTGTACTATCAACTCAGGCAATATGGGCACAAACTCAAACAGAGCTCAATTACAAACTATTACAAGCTGCCAAAAATAATTATACCGATTCGGTAAAATATTGGTTGGAGAAAGGTGCTGATATAAATTTTGCTGATGAAAATGGATACGGAGCGCTTCATTATGCAGTCGCAAATTTCAATTATTCATTAACATCTGATTTACTTGGCAATAATGCGTCAACAAAGCAATTGAAAAATGGGTATCGAGCTCCAATTTATACAGCTGCCAGCTTAGGCAATTTAAGAGCCTGTTATCAATTAAAAAAGCATGGTGCCAAATTCGATATAAAAGATTCTGAAAATCATACGCCCCATGATTATGCATTAAATTTCGGCTATTTACGAGTGGTTAAGTATCTCAAGAATCCCGATTCATACTCTGATGAACCAACATTTTATGAATTACTAAAACAAACAATTGAAAGTTACGGCTCACACAAATACCATGAAGCTTATTTAATGCTTGACAGTACGTTTCAATGCGCTAAAAATGAGATAGCAAAAGACCATGAATATTTCAAAAGTATCGACAATTGGCGATTATTAATTGTAAATAATGCCTTTTACAATTCAGCAACATCAAATCTCACCGATTCAGTTAAGTTTTGGCTTGAAAAAGGTGCCAATGTTGATTATTTAGATGAAAATGGAAATACTGCTTTATTACAAGCAATAGGTTATTACAATAATGAGCTAGTCGAGTATTTAATAAATAAAGGTGCATCTTTAAATACTCGAAATGATATTACCTCACCACCAATCTTAATTGCTGCAATAAAGGGCAATTTAAGAGCATGTTATTTACTTTGGAAAAATGGAGCAGATTTATCTGTAACAGACACTGATAACAAAACTACGGCTTACGATTATGCAATTCAAAATGGATATTTACGAATCGCTGAGTTTTTGAAAAACACGGATTCATACAATGAAGAATCAACATTTAGGGAACTACTTATAAAATCAAAGGAATATAGAAAAAGTAATGAATTTGAAGAGGCAATAAATTTTGCAAAAGAAGCATATGACATTTCCCAAAAAGAACTTAGTGAAAATTGTATTGATAGGGATAATATCTTGCAGAACATTATTGTTTGTTATAATGATGTAAAAGATTTAGATAGTCAATTAAAATACTATCATGAATTAGTGCAAATTCGAAAATCAGTACATGGTGAAAAAAGCATAGAACATATTCAAACACTTAATGGACTTGGAAGAGTTTATTGTGAAATAGGAGCATATAATGAAGCAAATTTGATTTTAGATTCCTTATTCAAAATTGCTGAAATCATCTTAAATAAAAATGCCACACAATGGACATCGATATATAATAATCGGGCTACCTATCTTAGAACAATTGGTGATTTCTCAAATGCAGAAGAATATTTTATTAAAGCTTTAGAAATATCCCAAAACAACAAGAACGAATACGATATTGCACTATTGTATAACAACTTAGCTGAACTTTATTCTGAACTTGGAAGATATCATAAAGCTGAAGAACTATATATAGACGCACTTAATATTCGCAGAAAAATATTGGGAGAAAACAATGTTTTATATGCAATGACATTAAATAATATTGCTACAGTTCTGGAAAATCAATACAAATATGAAGGAGTTAAAGAGCTATATGAAGAATCATTGAAAATCATCGATAATTTGATTGGAGAAGAAAACGATAGCTATGCCACTACTTTAAGCAATTATGCGAACTTCCTAAGAACAATTAATGACAATGGGGCAGACAGTCTTTTTCTCAAAACACTTAATATACAAGAACATGTACTTGGAAAAGTACATCCTAATTATGCAACAACATTAGGTAATTATGCAGTGTATTTATCACTTAATGAAAAGCATAACGAAGCAATTAAACTAAACTTAAAAACAGCTGAAATTCTTTCTAATAATTTTGGGGATAATCACTCTTCATTGATTCCTGTTTACGATAACCTGTGTCTTGATTACTATAAAATTGGTGATTTAACGAATTCAGTTTCTTATAATCAAAAAAGCTATAAGATTTTTATCTCAGAATTAAATTTCGTATTTGCTTTTAGCTCAAATGAATCAAGAAAAAATTATGTGACCAAATTTCAAAACACACTAAATGGATATAAAGCTATTACATTTAATGCATTTAAGACAAATAAAGCATATTCAAACATAGAATACAACATCGAACTTTTTTCCAACTCCCTTCTTTTGAACACCTCACGAAACATTCAACAATCCATATTAAACAGTAAAGATTCCTCGTTGATTTCAACCTATGAGGATTTTAAAAATCTAAGACGACAAATCAACTACCTTCAACAACAACCCGTTGATAAACAGCAAGGATTGCCAGAGTTGGAAGAAAAGGCAAACCAACTGGACAAGCAACTCACCAAAGCGTCGCAAGCCTACCAACAGAATAAAGAGAACTTAAATATTCAGTGGCAGGATGTTCAAAATAATCTCAAAGAGAATGAAGCCGCTGTTCAGTTTATTTCATTTCCTTACTACAATAAACG
>JAQIBR010000148.1 GCA_027858955.1 Bacteroidales bacterium | reverse complement strand
AAATGCCCCAAGAACTGTTTCCGAAAAATGTTCCAAGTAGAGGAGCTAGCCAGATTGTAATTAAAAAAGAAATTTTAAAGTTTTTACTTACCGAAATACCAGAAAAATTTAATCCTAATTTTAACCCTGTAACTAAAGATAAATATGCAATGAGAATTGACGAAATGCCAAATAGTTTGTAGATAAAGAGATGACTAAGCCAAGCTCCAATAAACCCACCCCAATTTTTTATTGGGACAGCACCGCTTAAATCACTTAATTCAAAAGCGTATATTTTGTCGAAATCAATAGTCCAATAGAAAAAATAGGAAACAAAAGAAAATAGCAGATAGAAGGAGAATAATAACAAAAAGCCACCAAATGTCAACCTGAATTTCTCGTTCTTAAGAAATTTAAATCGCGGAGTTTTTTGAGCTATTGGCGTTTCCGTTTCTATATGGATGTCGGTCTTTAAAGTATTTGTTTTATTGCCCATAAATACATTTGGAATAGATTATATTATAGCATTTCATTACAAAAGTATTAAAAATAAAAGGGATAATATAGGCGAAATAAAAAGCTTATTAACGCTTAAATGTTTGAAAAACCAAAAAAACCCGAACAAATGCTCGGGTTTTATAATATATTTTAGATGAGTTTAACCTTCTGTAACAGTAATTTTTTCAATTTGATCGCCAGGATTTATTTCATCCACAATATCCACATTTTCAACCACTTTGCCAAAGCAAGAATGATTGCGGTCGAGATGTGCAACATTTGGCCTGTCGTGGCAAATAAAGAATTGGGATCCTCCTGTATTTCTACCAGCGTGAGCCATAGATAAAACGCCTCGGTCGTGATGCTGATTTTCGCCACTTAATTCACAATCTATAGTATAACCAGGGCCGCCGGTGCCATCGCCTTTCGGACACCCTCCCTGAATCACAAATTCCGGAATTACACGGTGAAAAGTTAGGCCATCATAATAGCCATCTTTAGCTAATTTTACGAAATTTGCTACAGTTTTTGGAGCATCATTGTCATAAAATTCGACTTTCATTACACCATATTTAGTTTTAATTTCTGCAGTTGTCATAATGTATTTTATAGTTTTTTTTAAAAATTACTTAGTTAATAAAGCGGAATATTTTGCTCCAGCGTATTTTTCCGTCGAAAAGAGATTTATCATTCTCGAGCGATAGCCAAACAAAAGCGGCTTTCCCAACAATGTGATCTTCAGGTACAAATCCCCAATATCGAGAATCGGCTGAATTGTGACGGTTATCACCCATCATCCAATAATAATTGAGTTTAAAAGTATAAGTATTGGTCACTTCTCCATTTATTAAAATGGAATTATCCTTAATTTCTAAACTGTTATTTTCATATTTGCTTATAATCTTTTTATAAAGCGAAATATTTTCTGCTGAGACATTTACTGTTGTTCCTTTTTTAGGTATTACTAAAGGTCCGAAATTATCTTCATTCCATCTGAAATTTTTTGTGTCGTGAGGAAAAATTGGTGAGTAGGTTTGTCCTTTTTCTCTACTTCTGACATTAATCGCTTTAACATTGGCAAATTTTTCCAATTTTGCTTTTTTGTCAAAACTAAGTGGTAATACATAATGGCTATTGCTAACTTGACCACCTTCATTTATTTCTAATTTATCGAGCGCCATTGGATTTAGACTAACTCCATTCGTGAAAACGTCGTACATATATTGCATATTTTCAGGATTCTCGCTCATTTGTCCATTTATATATACCTGACGATCAATTATTTCCAAAGTATCTTCTGGAATAGCAATGCATCGTTTGATATAATTTTCACGTTTGTCAACAGGACGATCAGTAACACGATATCGTTGCCAAACTATATCGCGACCCATACCTTCTTTATACAAGTCGCCTTGTCGGTTTTTCTGTTCGAGCTCCATTGTACGAACAATTTGATAATAATCTTCGTTTTGACGTTCTAAAACAACTGTATCGCCACTTGGGTAATTAAAAACAACAACATCGTTGTTTTTCACTTTCCCAAAACCCGGAAAACGGTGATAAGGCCATTGAATCCATTCAACATAGGATTTAGTAAAAGCTGTAAATGGCAATGTATGATGAACAAAAGGAAATGCAATCGGTGTTTGAGGGCTTTTAGATCCATATGCCATTTTGCTTACGAAAAGAAAGTCTCCAACTAATAGCGATTTTTCCATCGAGCTGGTGGGTATTGTGTATGCTTCAACCAAAAATATCCGAATAATTGAAGCAGCGATAACTGCAAAAACGATTGCATCGGTCCATTCACGGACAGCTGATTTTTTAATATTAGGCCGATCTTTTAAAGGCACCCAATCTTGTGATTGAAAACTCAACCAAGGCAAATAGATAAAAGGGAATAGTGCAACGAGTGCCTGATCTATCATACTGTATCGATTGTATCCTTTTATAAGCTCTATAAGCAAAAGCATAAATGTAAATACATTGATAAATGGAATAATTAACCATAAATACCACCAATATGATCGTCCAGTCAATTGAACTAAAATCACCAAGTTATAGAAAGGGATTAGCATTTTCCATCCTGAGATACCTGCCTTCTCAACCAGTTTATAAGAAAATAATGCGGGGAGTGTTAGCAGTGCCGGAAGGCTTAAAATAAAAAGTAAAAGTGTCATTTGTTTGCTTTATTTTAATGCAAAAGTCTTGTATTTGCTTCGATTTAAAAAATTTATAGTATTAAATTTTGTTAAGCATTAAAGTAAGCAAATCGTTCATGCTGAAAATGCCTTTTTTGTTGTAAATCCATTCCGCTGCTAATAAGGCTCCTTTTGCGAAACCTTTACGGCTTTTAGCTTCATGGATTATTTTGATTTCATCAAAGTCAGACAGATAAGTAATCTCGTGAGTACCGGGAACATTTTCAATACGATATGCTTTAATTAGCAAAACATTAGAAGGGAATTCCTGATTTCCTTTATCCAATTTCCATTCTGTTTTTCTTTCAACACTATCTAAAATTCCTTCTGCTAAACTAATAGCAGTTCCACTTGGAGCATCAAGTTTTTGAGTATGATGAGTTTCGGAAAGATTAAGATCATAATCAGGAAAACGATTCATAATTTCTGCGAGCTTCTTATTAATGGCCGAGAAAATATTCACTCCTAGACTGAAGTTGGTGGCATAGAATAAGCTCTTATTATTTTTTTTACATAGCTCGCTAATGCGGTCAAAATCAGCATACCATCCAGTTGTTCCAATAACTATAGGCACATTTAAAGCAAAGCATTTTTCTATGTTGGAAACAGCTGTTTTTGGCAAACTGAAATCGATGGCAACATCGGCTTTTGCCAAAATGTTTCCTTTTTTCTCCCAATCGCTTTCATTATCAATGGTGAGTACAATCTGATGACCTGCTTCCACAGCAAAATGCTCAATTTCTTTCCCCATTTTTCCATATCCGAGCAGCGCTATATTAAGCGACTTTTTTGAAACATTTTTCATTTCAATATAATTTAAGGATTTCCAATTGTCCATCGAAGGCTCAATCCAGGAGATGCATGTATTTGATTTCTATTTTGGTAAATAATTGGATCGATACCTATGCTGAGGTTATCGTCGATATCAAAATCGTAAAAATGTGCATCAACCGTAGCATCAATAATTTGAAGTAAATAAAAGGCACCAAAAAGAATATAGTTTAATTCCAAGTTCTCCTGATAATATTCGCGCTGTCTCAAAAGCTGATCACTTGTAAAATTATCGACTATTGGATCTCCCGATTCTTCGCCATTCAATGCCAGTTTGATAGCATAAGCGTCACGATATTTTACATATTCCTGCTTATTGATAATAGAAAAATAAGCTAAGGATGCAAATCCTGAGTAGACGATTGGAATTTTCCAATATTTTTGATTATAGTATTGGCCGAGTCCTGGAAGTGCCGCTGACATCCACATTGCTTTTATCGGGTTATGGTTGATAAAATATTTATGTGATGGTACAGCCTTATTTTTTTCGAGATTAACGGACTGATTAAAGGCAGACTTAGAGAGATTCAGAAAAAGCGTAAGAATGGCAAAAAAGCGTATAAGCTTCAAAGAATTTCTAGTATTAATTGAATGCAGTTTTATCATGCATACAGAGATTTATTTCTCAAGAAGCGCAATAATACGCAAAAGATCAGATTCGCCGGAATAGGGGATGCTAATTTTTCCACCACCCTTAGTATTTCGTTTTATATCTACTCTAGTTGAAAGCAAATTGTTCAATTGAGATCGATAACTTATAAAATTTGAAGGAAGATAATTGTCTTTTTTTCTTTCTATTCTTTCTATAGGATTTATAAGGTCTTTTACTAAGTTTTCAGTCTCTCTAACCGAAAGGTCGCGAGCAACAACCTGCTCTAAAATTTTTAGCTGCGAGGTAAGATTTTCAACATTAATTAAAGCACGGGCATGTCCCATACTAATTTGGTTTTGCGAAATAGATATTTGAATTTCTGCTGGCAGTTTTAATAAACGAATATAGTTTGTTACTGTAGAACGCTTTTTGCCAACACGAGTACTTAATTCCTCTTGAGTTATTTTGCATTCTTCAATTAAGCGTGTATAGCTTATTGCAATTTCGATAGCGTTAAGATTTTCGCGTTGAATATTTTCGACCAAAGCCATTTCAAGCATTTGTTCATCATTGGCAACCCTTAAAAAAGCTGGTATATTTTTAAATCCGGCCATTTTTGCAGCTCTTAATCTGCGTTCGCCGGCAATAAGCTGATATTTGTCCAAACCCATTTTTCGCACAGTTATAGGCTGAATTATGCCTTGCTTTTGAATGCTGTCAGAAAGCTCCATAAGAGATTCATCTTCAAAATCGCTACGTGGTTGAAAAGGGTTAGCATCAATTTGATGCATGGGAAGTTCTGCAACGGCTCCTACCACATAATTGCCTGATATATCTTTTGAAGTAATATCGGTATCAGGGCTTCCCAGAATAGCATCGAGGCCTCTACCCATTGCTTGCTTCTTGCTCATAATTAATTAATTTTTGTTTTTGGCCGTTAGGCTTGTCATATTGTTTTTTTGCAAAATCTCTCTGGCCAAATTCAGATAATTGATGGCACCTGTACTATTAATATCGTGCATTATTGCTGTTTCACCAAAACTGGGTGCTTCGCCTAACTGGGTATTCCTATTGATTATAGTTTTAAAAACCATTTGTTGGAAATGTGTTTTAACTTCTTTTACAACTTGTTTTGATAATCTTAAGCGAGAATCATACATAGTTAGTAAAATTCCTTCAATATCTAGATCTGTATTTAGTCGTGACTGAACAATTTTAATTGTGTTAAGCAATTTCCCTAAACCTTCTAAAGCAAAATACTCACATTGAACAGGAACTATCACAGAGTCAGAAGCAGCAAGCGCATTAATTGTTATAAGACCCAAGGAAGGTGAACAATCGATTATAATAAAATCATATTTATCTTTTATTTTATCAATAGTTTTTTTGAGCATATGCTCACGCATAGGAAGATTTACAAGCTCAATTTCGGCTCCAACTAAATCGATATTTGCAGGAAGAAGATATAAGTTGGGCGTTTGTGTTTCCAATATAATATCTTTTGGATCCATTTCATCCATAATGCATTCGTATATGCCTGTAGTAATATTTCGTGGATCGAAACCAATGCCTGAGGTAGAATTAGCTTGTGGATCAGCATCAATAATGAGTGTTTTATGCTCAAGCACAGCCATCCCAGCGGCCAAATTAATTGCTGTGGTTGTTTTACCAACTCCTCCTTTTTGATTAGCAATAGAAATAACTTTTCCCATAATTTATATATTTGCACAAAAGTACTCTTTTATCCTTTTTTGAATCGAAAATTTATTAACAATTGAAATTAAAATACAAATAGAAATCAGTCTCATTAAATAAGCAATTACTTCTATTTGTAATGATAATGATCCTTGTTGGGAGTATTAATCTAAATCTTCAAAAGAAATATCAGAATGAATTTTAAGATTTTTATCTTCTGTATCCGTTTCAGGTTCAGTTGAGTTAAGTGAATCTGTAGATTGTCCGTTTTCGATAAATTTAATTACATCCTTCAAGCCATCAGTGAATTTCTCGAAATCTTCTTTGAACAAAAAAAGCTTGTGTTTTTCGTATTGAAATTTCCCCAAATCGTTATTAAAATTACGTTTGCTTTCAGTAATTGTTAAATATAATTCTTCTGACTTTGTTGATTTAACATCGAGAAAATAAGTTCGTCTGCCTGCTCTAATAGCTTGTGAATAAATATCATCCCGTCTCCCTTTCGAATATGAATTGTCCATTATTCAATAATATGTTTAGTACAGAGCAAATGTAATGATTTCTTTTTTCTTTCCAAATGCAAGATTTTGACAATAATTGACGAAATACTAATAGGAAAAGCACCCTGAATAAAAAAAAAAGTTAATTTTGCGTTGTATTAAAAACGTTCATTCTTATGCTAAGCAGACGACACATTAGAATAAAAGTTCTTCAGGCATTATATGCTTATACTCAGCTTGATAATGGTAATCCAATAAATGGGGAAAAGCAATTACTGAATCACTTTGGAAAAGTGTGTGATTTGTTTGTTTACCAATTATCTCTATTAGTAGAAATAAGAGCATTTGCTGAAGAGCGAATGGGAGAAGCCAAGAAAAAATACTATCCCACAAAAGAAGAGTTAAATCCAATTGAAAAATTCATTCATAATTCATTTCTTGTTCAGCTTGCTGAGAATAAAGATTTGGAAAAAAAAGCCGATGCATTACATATTAATTGGAAAACCGAAAGCGAGATAGTTCGTAAACTCTTCAATCAAATTCGTGAAACTGATACTTATATTGAGTATTTAGCCGATTCGGATTCTAGTTATAAATCTGATAAATTGCTTATAGAAAAGCTATTTGATGATGTTATAATTCCTAATGAAACTTTGCACTCTTATTTTGAAGATATCAACCTAAATTGGACTGACGATTATTTTTTAGTTGCTCAATTAGTTATCATGATGATGTCTTCTTACAAAGTTTCTTGGGGCGAAAACCGAGCACTGCCTACTCTTTTTAAAGATGAATTGGACGAAGATGGAGGACAAGATTTAGTATTTGCAAGAGATTTATTTAAAAAGACGATTCATTATTCCGATGAATTTTTGGAAATAATTAAACCAAAGATTGTAAACTGGGAGATTGATCGAGTTGCCTTAATGGATTTACTAATTCTAAAAATGGCTTTGGTCGAATTAACCGAAATGTCATCTATTCCTGTAAAGGTTACAATGAACGAGTATATCGAAATTTCGAAATATTTCTCAACACCAAAGAGCAAAATATTTATAAACGGTATACTTGACAATTTAATAATAGAGCTTAAATCTTCTGGAAGAATAAAGAAAACAGGAAGAGGATTGGTAGAATAATTTTTCTGCCGAAACTTACCTTTTATGCGCTTTAATACTTATCTTCAATTAATAGAGTTCCATTCAAGAGTTTCATACATATTTTACTAACTTTGCAGGCTCAAAATTTTAAACAAAAATGATGATAAATATCACATTACCGGATGGTTCGGTTAAGCAAATGGCCAAAGGCAGTACTGCTTATGATGTGGCATTAGATATTAGCGAGGGTTTAGCTCGTAATGTATTGGCCGCAAAAGTAAACGGAGAAATAATGGATGCAACTCGCGCCATTAACGAAGATGCTAAAGTACAATTGTTTACGTGGAACGATACGGAAGGAAAAGCAGCAATGTGGCATTCATCGGCACATTTAATGGCCGAAGCAATTGAACAGCTTTATCCTGACGTAAAATTCGGTATTGGCCCAGATATTGAAAATGGTTTTTACTATGATGTCGATTTTATGGATTACTCCATTTCTGATAGCGATTTAGAAAATATTGAAAAACGTATGCTGGAGCTAGCTAAAGAAAAGCAAAGCCTGGTTAGAAAAGAAATTAGCAAAAAAGATGCTTTAAGGTATTTTACCGAAAAAGGCGATGAGTATAAATTGGAATTAATTAATGATTTGGAGGATGGAACAATTACACTCTATCAATCGGGAACTTTTATCGATTTATGTCGTGGACCTCACCTTATCAATACTTCTCCAATTAAAGCTGTAAAACTGCTCAGTATTGCTGGCGCTTATTGGCGTGGAGATGAAAAACGTAAACAACTGACAAGAATATACGGTATCACCTTCCCAAAGAAAAAAGAATTAACTGAACATTTGGAGTTGCTTGAAGAAGCAAAGAAACGCGATCATCGTAAAATAGGTAAAGAACTGGAATTGTTTGCTTTTTCAGAAAAAGTTGGAAAAGGATTACCACTTTGGTTACCAAAAGGAGCTATGCTTCGCGAACGCTTGGAAAACTTTCTTAAAAAAGTTCAAAAGCAATATGGCTACGAGCCTGTAATTACTCCTCATATCGGACAAAAAGAATTGTATGTAACTTCCGGACACTATGCCAAATATGGTGAAGATAGTTTCCAGCCTATTCATACTCCAGCCGATGGAGAAGAGTTTTTACTAAAACCAATGAATTGTCCGCATCACTGCGAAATATATAAAAACTCTCCACATTCTTATAAAGAGCTACCAATTCGTTATGCCGAATTCGGAACAGTTTATCGTTATGAACAAAGCGGTGAATTGCATGGTTTAACACGTGTACGTGGATTTACACAAGACGATGCTCATATTTTTTGTATGCCGTCTCAAGTAAAAGATGAGTTTAAAAAGGTGATGGATATTATCGAGCTAATTTTTAATGCACTCGATTTTAAAGATGTAATGGTTCAGATTTCGCTTCGCGATCCTGATAATAAAGAAAAATACATTGGTACTGACAAGAATTGGGAATTGGCTGAGAATGCTATTCGCGAAGTTGCCAAAGAAAGAGGTATTCCTGCTGTTGTTGTTTTAGGCGAAGCTGCTTTTTATGGTCCTAAAATGGACTTTATGGTAAAAGATGCCATCGGTAGAAAATGGCAATTAGGAACTATTCAAGTTGATTACAATCTGCCCGAACGTTTTGAATTAGAATATATTGGTTCTGATAATGAAAAGCATAGACCAGTTATGATTCACCGAGCTCCTTTTGGATCGATGGAAAGATTTGTGGCTGTCTTGATTGAGCATTGTGCCGGAAATTTCCCTCTTTGGCTTACACCCGATCAGGTTATTATCCTTCCAATCAGTGAAAAATACCAGAAATATGCTGAAAAAGTTTTAACTTTGCTCGAAAATTCGGACATTCGCGCCCAAATTGATGACAGGAGTGAAAAAACCGGTCGGAAAATTAGGGATGCCGAAATGAAGAAAATCCCGTATATGCTTATTGTTGGCGAAAAAGAAGAAGAAATTGATATGGTTTCAATTCGCAAACATAAGGAAGGTGATTTAGGAACAAAGAGCATCAGTGACTTTATCGCAAATATAAAAGAAGAAATTGAAAATAATTATAAATAATCGGATTGTAAAAATCCATAATTAATAGGAGGAACTAGCTATAGCAAAAAGAGCACCATTCAGAGGTAGGCGACCATTTAAAAGGCCAGAAGCCCTACATAAAATTAATGAGCATATTACGGCTCAAGTTGTTCGTCTTGTCGGCGAAAATGTTGAACCAGGAATTCTAAATCTTAGAGACGCTATCGAAAAATCGAGAGAATTGGAATTAGATTTGGTTGAAATTTCACCAACAGCTAATCCACCTGTTTGTCGTATAATCGACTATAAGAAGTTTCTTTATGAACAAAAAAAGAAACAAAAAGAGATTAAAGCAAAAACTGCCAAAGTTGTAGTTAAAGAAATTCGCTTAGGTCCAAATACGGATGACCATGATTTTAATTTTAAATTGAATCATGCCCAAAAGTTCTTAGAAGCGGGTGCAAAAGTGAAAGTAGATGTTTTCTTTAGAGGAAGGTCTATAATATATAAAGACAAGGGAGAAATCATTTTGTTGAAATTTGCTCAGGCTCTTGAAGATTTTGGAAAAGTAGAACGTTTGCCAAAGTTGGAGGGGAAACGTATGATTATGATTATTACTCCAAAAAAGAAGAAATAACAGATAGAAATATCGATTATTTAATATTAATCATTTAATAAATTGTAGAATGCCAAAAATGAAAACTAAATCCGGTGCTAAAAAAAGGTTCACCCTTACCGGATCAGGTAAATTAAAAAGGAAGCATGCTTTTAAAAGCCACATTCTAACAAAGAAATCAACCAAGCAAAAGCGTAATCTTACGCAAACCGGGTTAGTTTCTAAAGTAGATGAAGCCAATATAAAGAGATTGCTTGCCTTGTAGGTAAACTAAGTTTTAAACCTTTGCTTTAGCTTATAAGCCCGAAAGGCGCTAAAGTGAAAAAACAAAAGAAAAAATGCCAAGATCAGTAAATGTAGTTGCATCTAGAAAAAGACGCAGAAAAGTAATGAAGATGGCCAAAGGACAATTTGGCCGTAGGAAAAATGTTTGGACAGTAGCTAAAAATGCTGTCGAAAAAGGTTTGACATATGCATACCGCGATAGAAAAACGAAAAAAATTAATTTTCGCCAATTGTGGATTGTTCGTATCAATGCAGCTGCCCGCTTGTACGGAATGTCGTACTCAGTATTTATGGGAAAAATTCATGCCAAAGGCATCGAGCTTAACCGTAAAGCTTTGGCCGATTTAGCTATGAATAACCCCAATGCTTTTAAAGCTATCGTCGATGCTGTGAAATAAACAAGCATTCGAAAAAATTAAGGAAGCTCGTCAAAATTTGGCGAGCTTTTTTTATGTCTTTTTTTTCAAATTTCTTTAATAGTTACTTATATTTGTAAAGCATATAAATGCACATAAGCAAAAAAAACTCCACTTATGAAAAGAAATTGGATCAGAAAATTAATCGGTGGCTTAAGCCTTACATCAGCGATGTTTGTTTTTCAAGCCTGTTATGGCACACCACAAGACTTTGGCTACGATATTTTTGTTGAAGGAAAAGTTACATCTAAAAGTACAGGTCTAGCTATTCCTGGAATCCAAGTTGTAGTTGGAGATAATATTCAGTTTGATCAAACAAACGAAGAAGGCTACTTTTCTTTTTATACACTCTCAGATGCAAATATTCCAATCCATTTTAAAGATATCGATGGAGAGCTAAATGGTTCATTTGTGGATAAAGAAATTGTAGTTTCAGATGCTGAAAATCGCGTATATTTAAATGTTGATTTGCAGGAAGAATAGATGCTAAAACAGATCAAAAAAAGATTTTTTCAGCAGATTAAAAAGTCTGAGACTAAGCAACACGAACTCAATTATCTTTTTTGGGAATGTACTACTCGATGCAATTTAAACTGTTTGCATTGCGGTAGCGATTGTTCAAAAGACAGTGCTTTTAAAGATATGCCTTTAAATGATTTTTTGAAAGCACTTGATACAATCAAAAATCCTTCACCCAATTTTACTGTCGTTTTAACAGGAGGAGAACCATTAATGCGCAAGGATATTGAGCAATGTGGTAGAGAGATTCGGCAGCGTGGAATGAAATGGAGTATGGTTTCAAATGGCCATTTTTATACTCCAGAAAAACATAATGCCCTACTCAATGCTGGGATGGGTGCACTTACCATAAGCCTCGACGGTATGGAGCAGTCGCATAATTGGCTCAGAAATAATGCAGCAAGTTTTTCCAAAGTTGAAAACGCTATTTCTTTAGCATCAACGGCTAAGCGTTTAAATTTCGATGTTGTAACATGTGTGAATAGAAGGAATATCTCAGAACTTCAATCTATTTTTGAATTCTTAATAGAAAAAGGAGTGAAGTCTTGGCGTTTATTTACCATTATACCTATAGGTCGTGCAGCAACAAATCCAGAAATGTTATTGACTGATGAGGAATTTAAGCAATTGATGGATTTTATTTCCATCAAAAAGAAAGAGAATAAAATAGCGCTTAGCTTTTCGTGTGAAGGTTATGTTGGAGAATATGAAACTAAAGTGCGAGATTCATTTTTCTTCTGCAGAGCAGGAATAAATATTGGATCGATTCTAATAGATGGCTCCATTATGGCTTGTCCTAATATTGATAGATCATTTTCGCAGGGAAATATATATCAAGACAATTTCTTTGAAATTTGGCAAACAAAATACCAAGTGTTTAGAGATAGATGCTGGACCAAAATAGGAGAATGTGCAAATTGTAAAGATTATAAAGATTGTCAGGGAAATGGATTTCATAATTGGCATGGAACAAAGGAGAATGTACTCGTTTGTCATAATAAAAAGATTGAAAATGCTTAAATTCAATAGCATAAATAATTAAGGACCTACGACTAGAGTAATTTTTTTATGTCTTAACGAATTTTCTATTCTAAAATGTTGGTTAAGGGCTATATAATTTGACATTGCAGCAGATCTTAAGTTTTATAAAACAATCACTACTGACCGACTAAAAAGTAAAGAATAGTCTGATAGTAGCGATAAATGCCCCAATCCTAATGAATTCAGATTTTAATGGTCGTTTTTATTTTAGCCACAAAACCACTAAAACACAAAATATCACAAAAGCATATCTTTGATTTAGTGCAATTTAGTGTTTTTGAGTTTTAGTGGCAATAAAGTATCCATCCGACCAACCCATCTTGTCAGACTTAAATTGACTGGTTAGTTTTGCTGCAAAAAATTGATATGCAAAATGAAGATAAGACTATCAGCATGTACGAACTTGTTGAACA
>JAQIBR010000124.1 GCA_027858955.1 Bacteroidales bacterium | reverse complement strand
TTAATTGCATTTCGCTCAGCAAAAGCGCGAACAATTCCATTCGCCGAATTGATGTCTTTTAAATATCTTCGTCGACCTTTTATAGTTTCTACATATCCGTTTTTCTTTGCGAAAGCGATAGTTTTTTCCATAAAGGTTTTAATTGCAGGATAATTCGCAAAATAATTATCGATAATTTCTGCTGCATCTTTTCGTGAAATACCTAGATTTTCCGAAAGTCCAAAAGCTGAGATTCCATAAATAATCCCAAAATTAACTCCTTTGGCATTTCGCCGCATTTCAGTTGTAACATCTTCAATATTAATATTATACACTTTCGCAGCTGTAGCTGTATGAATATCAACGCCTTCATGAAAGGCCTGCATCATAGCTTTGTCGCCGCTCATACTGGCAATAATTCGTAATTCTATTTGAGAATAATCTGCCGCAAAAAGAATATAATCATCACTACGAGGAACAAAAGCTTTTCGGATTTCTCTACCTTTTTCATTGCGTATTGGAATGTTTTGAAGGTTTGGATTAGTTGAACTCAAACGTCCTGTTGCTGCTACAGTTTGATTATAACTTGTATGAATTCTTCCTGTTCGAGGATTAACTAACAATGGCAATGCATCTACATAAGTCGATTTTAATTTGGTAAGTGAACGATAATCAAGAATTGCACGAATAATAGGATGTTTATGCTCCATTTTGGCAAGCACATCCTCACCAGTAGAATATTGTCCTGATTTAGTTTTCTTAGCCTTATCAACTATTTTCATTCTTACAAAAAGGATTTCACCCAATTGTTTTGGTGATGAGACATTGAACTGTACTCCAGCCATTTCCTGAATTTGATCATTTAGCTTAACTATTTCATCTCCAAGTTCTACGGAAAATATATTCAAAGCTTTAGAATCCAGATTTACTCCTTCACTTTCCATAGATGACAACACCGGGATTAAAGGGATTTCTATTTCATTAAACAAATCTAATAAACCTGCTTCATTCAACTTTGGTTCAAAAATATCTTTTAATTGAAGTGTAATATCAGCATCTTCACAAGCATATTCTTTTAATAGGTCTACAGGAACATCTCGCATACTTTTTTGTGATTTTCCTTTTTTTCCTATCAAGCTATCGATAGGCATGGGCTTATAATTCAAATAGTTTTCAGCCAATACATCCATGCCATGTCGCCCATCAGGCTGCAAAAGATAATGTGCAATCATTGTATCGAAAAGATGGCCTTTCACTTCAACACCATACCATTTTAAAAATGAAATATCGAATTTAAGGTTTTGACCAATTTTACTAATGTTTTCATCTTCAAAAACAGCTTTAAATTCCTTCATAATTGCTTCAGCATCAGCAAAATTATTAGGCAAATGGACATATAATCCTGAATTATGACCATAAGAAAATGACATGCCAACTAATTCGTCTGTGTTAGGATCTAAGCCTGTAGTTTCTGTATCGAAACAAAAAGCCATGCTTGATGCTAATGTATTGATTAATTCTTTTCTTTTTTCCTGATTATCAACTAATTCGTAATTATGATCTTGAGTTTCTAGTGTTTTATAATCACTTTGGGCAGGTATATCTAAGCCCACAGAACTGAATAAATCAGTTTGAACACCTTCTGTTTGATCTGCTTCCGATGAAATTGGAACCACTTGTTGCAAAACTCTACTTGCAAAAGTTCTAAATTCCAATTCCATTGTTATTTCTTTTAATGCTTCTGCATTTGGCTCCTGTATTTCAAAGCTTTTTAAATCGAAATTTACTGGCACATGAATATCTATAGTGGCCAGTTTTTTCGACAAAAGTGCATTTTCTTTGTCCTTTTCCACCTTCTCGCGCAGTTTTGGATTTTTTATTTCGTCCGAACGTTCAACAATAGCTTCAATACTGCCGAATTGCGCAATAAGTTTTTTGGCCGTAACAGGACCTACTCCTGCTATTCCCGGAATATTATCAGAAGCATCGCCGCTTAAACCTAAAAAATCGATGACCTGTTCAGGACGCTCAATGCCAAATTTTTCACAAACTTCTGCAACGCCCCATATTTCAGCCTTGTTTCCGTTACGTGCAGGTTTATACATCTTAATATTTTCGCTTACCAACTGCCCAAAATCTTTATCGGGAGTCATCATATATGTAAGTAGATTTTCTTTTTCTGCTTGTTTGGCTAACGTTCCTATTACATCATCAGCTTCATAATTGTCAACTAAAACAACAGGGATATTAAAAGCTTCGATAAGTTGCTTTATATAAGGTATTGATAAACTGATATCTTCAGGAGTTTTTTCGCGATTTGCTTTATATTCAGGATAAATTTCGCTGCGAAAAGTCAGGCCTTTTGGATCGAAGACAACACCAATATAATCAGGTTTTTCATTGTTCAAAACTTCGTAAAGCGAATTTGCAAATCCAAGTATTGCGGAAGTATTCAAACCTTTGGAATTTACTCGTGGATTGCGATTAAGCGCATAATAAGCTCTGTAAATCAATGCATAAGCATCAAGAAGAAAAAGTTTTTTCTGTTCGGGCATAATATTTTAATAAATTGAATTGTAAGATTAATTATCAATCAAATTAAATGGCTTTAATAAAGCAGCGCCTTCGTCTATGTTGGATATGATCGTAATTTTTCCAATTATTAATTACATTATGATTAGTTTCAAAAATACCCCCGGTTTCCATTGTTTTAATCCCTTGCTTTCGCATTTCTTTATGAATTTCGTTAAATAGGATTGCGGCCACTCCGGAACGATCGTATTCGGGCATCACACCAATAATAAAAAAATCAAGCACATCAGGTTTTTTCATAGCCTTACGGATATGATAAAACCCAAATGGGAAAAGGCTTCCTTTAGCTTTTTGCATTGCTTCAGATAAAGATGGTACGGCAATCATAAAACCAATTATATCACCTTCATTTTTGGCTATAAAAACAAATTTAGGATTGATTAATTTGAAATATTTATTTTTATATGATTCAACCATTTTCTCATTAAAAGGCGTAACATAAGGAAGCTTGGTAAAAGCTTCGTTTAGCACTTCAAATATAGGCTTGACATAGGGCAGCATCTGTTTGTTTTTTGTAAACTTTTCAACCGTAAAGCCATATCTTTTTTTGACTATTTCTGCACCACGCTCTCCTTTTTCATTTGCACGACCTCCAAGTGTTAATCTAAACTCTATCCAGTCTATTTCCTTTTCAAAACCATAAGCATCTAAATGGACTTTATAATAAGGCATATGATGAACCGAAGTTATAGACTGCAAATGATCAAACCCTTCGATAAGCATTCCCTGAGTATCCAAATTGGAATATCCTAATGGTCCATGAATAAGCTCCATTCCTCTTTCTTTTATCCATTCAACAGCTGTGTCCATCAACAAAATAAAAACTTCCTTATCATCAATAAATTCGATGCGGGAAAATCGTCCAAATTTTTTCCCTGTCTTCTCATTGTATTTAGCATTGATAATAGCGCCAATCCGCCCAACAACTTTGCTGTCGCGATAGCACAACCAATATTCCGATTCGCTATATTCCATAGCCGGATTGTGTGCAGGATCAATTGCTTTTTCTTCATCTGCTTTAATGGGAGGTGCCCATACCGGTGTGTTTTTATAGATTTCGAATTGTAGGTTTACAAAGGCTTTTCTTTGTTTTTTACTGCGAACCACTTCTATTGTGAGTGCCATAATTCTGTATGTTTAAAGAAACAAATTTAAGTAAAAAACGCGACAAATTGGATTGTCTATTTTATGAATCGATAAACAAAAGGGAATTGGTTTTTGTTTATTTTTGATTTGTTTTATAATTGCAAGGTATTAGTTTTGACTTGTTTTTTGCGTTTGCTATTTTCCAATTATTGTCATATTATCTGCATCAAATTTATAGTTTATAATCTTTCCATTAATTATTAATTCTATGGCTTGTTCAATAACTTCTATAGGTGCAATAAACCATTCTCTTGGAGTATGCCTTTTCCCCTTTTCATCAAAAATATCTAATTCTAAACAGGTATTTCCAAAGAAGTTATGTAGCAGTTGTTCTAATTTTTGCGGATTCATATTAAAACATTTCCAGACACCTTGAATGCTAACGGGAGCCATTAAATAAGTGGGTTCTTTTTCTGCGTTTTTTATTCTTTCTTCAATGTCCATTTTTGAGTAACCAATTTTGTAAAGATCTTGTATTGTGGCAATTCGTTCATCCTTACTTTTTGATTTTAAAACATAAATATAACCAACTTCTTCATCTTCACTGGTAATATTGCTAAACGTCTCAATAAAGTCTTCATTTACTTTATCAATGTTTTGTGTGACAACTCGTCCATTGGCATAAAGTATCTTTTCAACAGACCGTTTAAGCATATTAGATTGAGTCCCATTTTCAAAAATACACATAGTGCGTCCATCTTCCCTTACTCTTGTCCCATCAGTTTTATAATGCTCTTTATGCGAAATATCAATCTTTTCAAGAAGAAAGAGAACTCCATTGTGAACATAAAATGCACCCTCTTGCAAATTTTGTTGTTTAAATTCTATCAGTTTTCTTTTCCCATTTGCCAAGTCTTTTTGAACCGCTTTAAATATTGATTCATAGTTGTCAAAGTCTTTGCAAGGTTTTCTACGTGCAACAAAATCGGCATTTGCTCTTTCGTAATCTTTAGGAGTATGTTTAAAATCAAATAGACCTTCCGAATCACCGCCTAAAATACCTAATGAATCATCATTTAATAAATCATCAATAGTATTTATCTCTTTTGGTCTTTCATATTCTGCACGTGGTTCATTTACTTGGCTTGTCTTTATATTTGGCAATAAATTATGAATATCGTGTTCTTTTAATAAGCCAATTTTTGTTTCGTCTTCTCTTAAACCTTTTAAACAATAGTACAATTGAAGTTCAGGGATACTACTTGGGTTGGGTTCAGGTGCTTTTCCGTTATCATTTACAAAATCATTTATTTCCTGAAAAGAAGATAGTAAACGTTCATCAGCTGTTCGAGTATTAGAAACTTTAGGCTTAAAGTTAAGCAAACCTAAAGGGTCACTATTAAAAATATCGTCTAATATTTTTTCTTTATCCATTTGCTTCTGCTCTTTTTCGATTCTCTTCTTTAAGATAAATAATACATTCAGCCATTCTTTTTTCTAAAGGGTCGTTTGATTTTAAATTTGGCTCTTTATTGTACATTCTTACAAACTCCTTTATTTTTGGCCAAAGAATATTCGCTTCTTCAAAATCCATTTTAATCCTTGTAGCTTCAATATGGTCTTGAATTACTTTTAATACTTTTGTTGTTACTGATTTCGATAATATTTCAAAGGCTTTTTGAAATGGATTAATACTATCTATCAAATCAATATGAATATCGTCAATATCTACAAACGAACCCGCCATTCTAATAAATCGTTTGTCGCCTGTTTCTTTGATTTCTCCATTTTTAATAACCGAATCAACTACAACGTGCTGACGAACTTCTTCTACTTCTTTATCAGATAAATCAGGATATTTGACTTTAATTATTTTAGGAATCAGCACTTTGTTTATTACTTCAGGATCAACATTGCCAGGCATTGCTTTAAGCATTTTATCATCTTGCAAAATAGTAGCTTTTAAATCGTTTAAATCCGATTCTAAAATATCTTTTACTCGCTTTGAGCTTGGCTCCTTTAAACCTCTAATCTTTATTTCACCAGGCTTAGCTTTATCATATTCATCTATCTTGGTCTTGAATTTCCAATTCGGCGCTAAAACTTGTTCCATTAAAAGAGAGGCTGTAATGGCTTTAAGCATATTATTAACCGAGAGTTTAACCAAATCATCGGCAGCATCGGGTTGAGCAATTAAATTGGTAAACTGAGCGTGCGTTTTATTATCACTGTCTCTGGTGGCTCTGCCAATAATTTGAATAATTTCAGTTAGCGAGCCTCTGTAACCTACCGTTAAAGCGTGCTCGCAATAAGGCCAGTCAAAGCCTTCCTTTGCTTTTCCTAATGCAATTATTAAATCCATATCATCAATGGATTTATGCTCGTTTAAATATTTGTCTATTCTGGCTCTTTCTTTGGGATTATCTTCGACAATATCAGCGACCTTAAGTATTTTGCCATCCGTATGTCTTTTAACGTAAATTACTCCCGTGTCTGCATCTTGTTTTTCTACCGTTCCAATAGCATCAATAATATAGTCAACCTCATTGTATTTGTCTTTGGTCGATTCACCTGAGTTTACATTTGGAATATGTAAAATAGTTTTCTTGTCGGTATCTAAAACCTCCATTACTGCATCGGTATATCTACCCTGATAAAAGTGATAGCCAATTCCTAGCGATTTTAAATATTCATAACCATTTAACTGCTCGTAATAGTTATAAGTTACTTTGGTAAATTTTTCTTCGTCTTCGGGTAATAAAATAGGTACACTATCTCCCCTGAAAAACGAACCTGTCATAGCTACAATATGAGCCGATGATTTCCGCATAATATCACGGAGCAAATCACCCAAACGGTTTTCTGCATCTGCCGAAACGTGGTGAAATTCATCAATTGCCAAAAGTGTATTGTCAAACTTCTTTTCGTCTAATTCTTCACAAGCAAAACGCAATGTAGCGTGTGTACAAATTAAAAGCTGCTCATCGCCATTATTCATAAAATTATGGAAAGCCTGCACTTTACTCTTACTACCATCGCTCCCTGGTGTACAAAGATTATTTTTATCTTTTGGGTGCCAATCTGCAAAGAAGCCAAACTTTTTTAAATCGGTAGGGGCAAAAGAACTGCCTATTGATCGTTCAGGTACTGCAACAATCACTTTTTTAATGCCTTGATTTACCAACTTATCTAAGCCCAAAAACATTAAAGCCCTTGACTTACCAGATGCAGGGGGCGACTTTATTAAAAGGTATTGCGCATCTCTATACTCAAAAGCACGTTCCTGCATTTCACGCATACCATATTGATTGGTGCTTTTGCTTTTTCCTGTTTGTTGGTATTGTACGTTTACTATATTGGGCATAATATCTTCTTTTTAATGTCTAAATTTCGTCTAAGAATGTCTAAAGTTTATCTAATTTTTCTTTAGATATCTATTTTAGTAAAACAAGCTTTAAATATAACTATTTGTATTTGAGCATTATATACTTCTAAAGAAATTGCTGTATTACTAATTGTATTACTAATTGTATTACTAAAAAAAATTCTTTTAGTTAAACTTTTATCCATTCTGGATTCTTCCTTGTTCCTCGGTTAATAATAGTCATATCCTTTTTTGACATAGCATAAATAATATTTCTTACTTTATTCGCTTTCTTCTTATCATTCAATACAGAAGGGAGAATCTCCATCAATAAATTGTCAATATCATTTTTAGTTGCCTTGCCATATTTTTCAATAAATTCTAAAATCATTTTTTTGTAATGGTCATCTTTAAACCCCCTTTGCTTAATATAAGTAGCTTTTTCGCCAGTTACTTCTGCTATTGTTGATGATACATAGAAATTAGGACTTCTGCCTTCTATTAGTTTTTTCTTTCTCAATTCTTTAATTTCAGAATCAACCAATTTTTTTTGCTTCGCCACTTTATCTAAAAGAATAATATCCTGTAGAGATAAATCAGCATTTAATGCTAATTTTTTAGCATAATTCTCATCTAAAACTTTACCTATGATTTGAACCTGTACTTTATTATTTGAAAAATCGTATTCAGGCAATGGAAAGTATTTATTCTTTTGGATAACAAACATCTTTCTAATACCACTACCAATAGTGTCAATCATATTCAGGTTTACCATTGCGTTGGCTAAAAATGGATTGCGATATTCTGTTTCGGGCGCATCTGCTTCAATTACTTTTTCTACACTACCTGGTATAAAGCTACCTGAATTTACAAAAGTTAAAATACCGTCTTCTCGCTCTACTACATTAATTTTTCCTCCAAGCGTATAATCTTGATGCGCAATACAATTATGAATAGCCTCTCTTATAATATAGGGATCAAATTGATCCACTTCATCAGGAAACAGTGTGCCACTTTGCAAATACCTATATTTTAAATTACGGATTTTGGAATAGACTCCTTCAACTTCTAATAATAAAGGGCAACTAAAATGAGCATAATCCTTTTCTATATTATCGCGGTCTTTCAATATCCAGCTTATCTTAGAAACAGCAGGATTGATATAATGTTCTGATTCAGGTTTAGCTAAAAGCAAAATAGCGGTGTTCGTTATTTGCCCAGCAATACAGACTTTGGCTTTATTCAAAAAAGTAATACCATCCCAATTGTTAATTGTTTCCTTTAGTTTTGGATTCTTCTCAGCATACTGTTCTCGCGCTTTAAGAATAGCTTCAGTAGATAAATCCTTTATGCTAGCTTCACTTATGATTTGAGCACTCCAATCTGTGGAAACTTTTTGATTTCTGATTCTATCGTATTCTTCCGAATTAAGTGCTCCTAAACTTTCGCCATCCCTTCCATAATAATGTCCTTTCCACGAAACGGGTTGTCCTTTTGGAGCAGCAGGAATCTGCAATAGAATTACTTTTCCTTTTTCCGTGAAAATTCTTTCGGTTTTTATAAAACTTAAAGTGGGCGAAGTATGGTTGGCTATTTCACTTTTATATTCATTGAGTTGTTTGTCGCTTATAGAAGTACCAAAAATGGTTTTATCATTTAAAACACCAAGTAAAAGCCAAGCACATTCTTTACCATAAAGATTAGCTTCATTGCTTAAAGCCGAAAAATAACGACCCAACTTATCCTTATCGTACTGCCTTTCTGCTTTTTTAAATTCTAAAACTTCCGTTTCGGTTTCAGAATTTAATAATATATTTAATTCTTCTATATCCATATTGCTCAATCTATCAAATAGCCATCAAATAAACTTTATGCTTATTATCAGTACATTACAAATGTAAAGATACTGTTTATACTGCAATCATCAAATAAGAAATTTTTCGTTCCGATGTCAACAACCTATTCATTTCATTTACCATTAATAACTAACCATTAACTACTGTTTCTTTTTCCTTGTTTTCTTTTCTTTGGCAAACAAAGTACCTTGTACTTGTTCCTCCGCAATCATTTTCTCATACAGCTTAAACAAATACTCCAAACGTTCTTCATCGCTATTAAACGGTGTGCTGCGGTAACATTTTTCAATTATTATATCATTTTGACGATGGGCTTCACGTAAACCCTTTGGCATTTTAGTTGGGTCATAGAGTTGCGCCAAAGTTTTGTCGCTGTTTTTTTCTCTTTCTTCTAAAATACGAAAAACAGCTTGGGTGATTTCGTTTTTGCGTTGGGTTGATATTTGAGGAAAGGGGAAGGTGTTGTATACCATTTCAGTTGAATATCTTATACGAGACTCAAGTTGTCCCCCAACAGATTTTACCCAAATATTATGCATTTTTGAAGTTAATACACCAAATAAAGATGGTTCAGTATCATAGATAACATTAGCAGAATTGGTAACTACTGAGCCTTTGTTTAGATAACCAATTGGAATATATTCTCTTCGTTCGGATGATGTTGAAGGTACAATAATAGGATTCGTGTCTTGATAGCACCTTTGAGCAAATTTATGTGGTATTGTTGCATAGCCATTTGTAGTTTTAGCTTTTGATTCTATTCTGAAATTATAAACATTTTGAATTCTATTTTTAATTTCAGAAACACTTTCAGCAAATTTTCTCTGTTCATCTTCAATCCATAAGCAAAACCTTTCTTTTCCTTGTATAAATTCAAGTGACCCAAACAATGGGTGAATTATTTTGTCTAATTCTGGGTTTAGTTTTAGTAACTGATCTTTTTCATCAGGAGTAAGAATTAAGTTGCCACCATCACGAGCCATACTGCCAATTGACATATGAGTTAGGAAATTTGAAAGAATCTTTGATTTTCTTTTTACAAATACATTATCACCATTTGTTAGATACGGACTAATATTGGAAGCAATAGACTTGTGTTGGCCCAAAAAGATATGTTTTGCCTTATTGCTGAGATTTCTTAATCCAATTATCACAACTGTCACACCCGCATTCGCTTTAGCAGAATTACCCCATTTAAAAGGTTGATGTGCAAAAAATATTTCCAAACCATAATTAAAAATTAATGGCCAATAATAAGCAACTTGTTCACCTTGTGCAACGGAATTAGTTGAAACAAAAGCGTAACTTGCCTGTAAACCTTTTATATATTCTGCCGCTTTTAAAAACCAACAAGCTATATAGTCAGAATCTTTATAAATAGGGTTGCCACCAAAAACCAATTCCATATCTGATTTCTGGATTTTGTTTTGCATTCTTGCACCTAAATAAGGAGGATTCCCTAAAATATAAATTTCACCATCTTTATTTTTCGGGCAAACCTCTTCCCAATCCAAACGGGTAGCATTGCCTTGCACAATTTTACCAGCTTCTTTTAATGGCAAAGTAGGATTGCTACGTCCAAATTCTTTAAAGAATTCTACATTCATTTGGTGTTCGGCTAACCACAGAGCCAGTTTAGCAATTTCGCCTGCAAAATCGTCAATCTCAATGCCATAAAACTGCGAGAGCTCTATGCCGGAAAGCGCCATCAAACCGCCTGCCTTAAAAATCTTCATTTCTAAAATACGGAGCTCTTTATAGGCAATAATTAAGAAATTACCAGAACCACAAGCAGGATCAAATATTTTTAAATTGTAAATACGCTTAAGCAAGGCTTCTAATTTTTTCTTTTTTAATTTGGGTGTTGAGTTTATCGCAGCATCTAATTCCTCATATAAATCATTCAAAAACAAAGGCTCAATCACCTTCATAATATTAGGAACAGAAGTATAATGCTGTCCTAAACTGCCGCGTTGGTCTGCACCAATAACCGCCTGAAACATTGAGCCAAAAATATCAGGATTAATAGCAGACCAGCTTAAGTCGCCACTATCAATAATAGCCTGCCTTGAGCGCCGTGTAAATAATGGGCATTTTATATCTTTCTCAAATAAACCTCCATTAACATAAGGGAAGGCATTAAGGTTTTTAGAGATATTTCCTCTATTTTGCTTTGGCGTATTTAATGCATAAAAAACAGCATCAATAAATGTATTTAAATCGCTGCCATCTTTTTGGGTATTGGAATCGAGAGCATTTGTAAACTGATTTTCCTCAAAAATATGGGTGTCCTCAGCAAAAAAGCAGAATAACAAACGAGATAAGAAAACATTCAGTCCGTGCACAAATTGCGGTGAATCATCCGGATTGTCCTTCTTTATAATATCAAAAAGCTTTGCCATTTTTTCAGCTGCTTTAACATCAGCAGGGTTTTCGTCGGCGTGTTGTGCTTTTTCCATTCCCGCCCAAGGCAAAAAGAAATCGTAGTGTTTTGGTAAATCTAATAGGGCAATATCAAGTTTTTCATTCGTTTTAGTATCAATAGCCAAAAGTGTTTTATAATCTGTTGCAATTACAAAACGCTCGTTATGTTTTATTCCTTTTACTATTTCAGTAATAGTTAGGTGTAAATCATCTTTGTATTCCTCTCTAAAGAACAGTTTTTTCTTCCACGAAATTTCCCTTTCAATTTTAGATAAATTTAGGTTTCCTTTTCTCAATCGAGTAATCGATGCTTTGGGTAAACCATAAGCCAATAGCAAGTCGTAAATAAAGCTTTGCTTATTAAAAGTTGCAATCAGTTTTTGCAGATTTATTTCTATTTGGGCTATGTTCATTGTCTTATATATGTCCTTTAGTATTGCGGTAGCAAAAAATAGCTCTTTTGCTTTTCCCGGTATGGCATTTTGCAAGAGATTTATTATTAACAGCTACAGTAGTATCATTGTTGTGAGTATCTGAGAATAATGTGATATTCTTTTTCTTTTCCAAAGCCTAGGATAAAACTGGAAGCTATGCGTTAAAACACTAAAGATAGTTCGTTTTTTTCAATTTATAAAGTTGCGGTTTACTTTTTTAATATTTCGCTTTACAAAATCCGTACTTTTAACGATTGAATAAAAAACTTTTATTATGGCTGAAACATTCACAATAAAAATTCCCCTTGGATTTAATGCTCCTGATTTTCATTTAACCGATACTATAAGTGGAAAATCAATCAATTATAAATCGATTAAAGGCGAAAAAGGCACTTTGGTTATGTTTATATGCAATCATTGTCCTTATGTTTTACATGTAATGGACGAATTAGTTAGAATCGGAAAGGAATATATGCCCAAAGGCATTGGTTTTGTTGCCATCAACTCGAATGATGTTGAAAATTATCCTCAAGATTCTCCTGAATTGATGAAACAATTTGCTGCGGATCGCGATTTTCCTTTTCCTTATCTTTACGATGAATCGCAAGAAACTGCTAAGGCTTATCAAGCTTCTTGTACACCTGATTATAATTTATTTGATGCCAATGATATATGTGTTTATCGCGGACAATTGGATGCATCAAGACCCGGTAATGATGTAACAATCGACGGAAAAGATTTGCGTGCAGCTCTTGATGCTGTGATTGCCGGAAAAAAGCCTGACGAAAATCAATTGCCAAGTTCGGGTTGTAATATTAAATGGAAAAATGAAGATGAAAATCCGTTAAAACCGCTAATCTAATTAACAAAAGGGTTAACCCTTTTGTTAATTAGATTATGCTCTGCCGGATGTCAACTTATAGCATTCTGGGCTTGCTTAATCGCTGTTAATCATCCAAATAGAAAACTGATCGAGATAATTCCATAATGATTGTAAAAGCTCGTCAGGCATTCCTAATTTAGGCAGAAGTTCGCGGTAAATTCCCAACCAAACTTTGCGTGCATCACCAGTGATAGAGAAAGGATTATGCCTTCGCACAAGCATAGGAGCACCTCTGTTATTTTCATAATGCTTTGGGCCGCCCATAATCTGAACAAAGAAATCTGCAGAATTCTTTTTCGCTGCTTCAAAAATTACATCATCAGGAGGAAATAATTCGCGAATGCTACTATTTTTTATCTGATCATAATGATCGCTAACCAATTTTCTAATTCCGTCTTCTTTTAAAAACTCATATATTCCTCTATGAGGTAAGGATATATTTGGTCGACTGCCTTTCTGGGCTTCAGTTATTTTCAGTTCAATCATTACTTTTTTTTTATAAACAAAACAAAAATACAGCATATTTCATATGTAATGATCACAAAAACAATATCTTTCTATGAAAAAATGTTAAGTAAGTTTTGTTTTCGTCTGATTTTTATATATTTGCCGCGATAAAATAATGCAAATCAAAGAAGGAATTATAAATATGAATAAATTGAAACTAACTTTACTGGCTCTTTTCATAGGGCTTGTATCTTTTGCCAACGGACAAGACCTTAATACTGCTGGTGCAAAATTTAACGAAGGTCGAGAATTAGATAAAGCTAAAAATTATAGTGGTGCTATTGCTGCCTGGGAAGAAAGTATTTCTATTTGCAATGATATTGGATTTGATGCAGAAGAATTAAAAGCAACAGTTCAAAAAGCATTAGGATACACTTATTTTAAAGAAGGAATTACTCTTTACAGAAAGAAAACTTTTGATGGTGCTATTGATGCGTTAAAAAATGCTGAAATGGTTGCCAATGAAGTAGGTGATGCAAAAACTGCAAAGCAAGCAGCTACTTATATTCCCAAAATCTATTCATCAAAAGGTCTTAGCTTTTTGGCGAAAAAAGATTTTGAAGGCGCAATAAGCATTTTTGATAAGGCTATTAGTTATAATCCCCAATGTGTTGATGCTTTTTACGGTAAAGGAATGACCTATAAAGAAATGGATCAAATAGATGTTGCTGCCGAATCGTTTGATAATGTAATTTTATTTGGAGCGGGAAAGAAATCTGCTGCAAAAAAGGTTGCAAGCTCTTTAGAAGCTGCACAAAAAATGTTTGAAGCAAAAGCTGCATCAGAATTGCAGATTGAGCATAATTCTGAAGCTATAGCATTATTAAACAAAGCTCTTAACTATTCTCAAAGCTCTGCAAATACATTTTATTTATTGACTTTGGCCAATAATAAACTCAAAAATTGGGATGCAACAATAGATGCTGCACAAACAGCTTTAACTTTAGAAGGTGTTGATACAGCTGCTGTTAATTTTGAATTAGGAAAGGCTTTTGAAGGAAAACGTGATACTGCTAATGCTTGTGCTGCTTACAAAAAAGTAACAGAAGGACCTAATGTTGCAGCTGCAAAATTTCAAATTACTCAAGTTTTGAAATGTAGCTAGAA
>JAQIBR010000120.1 GCA_027858955.1 Bacteroidales bacterium | reverse complement strand
ACTTTAGTGGTATTGTTTAGTGCAAGTTGCTGTATCCTTTTATTATTTAGAAGGTTAAAGTGAAATAATCATAAACAATCAATTGTTTAAATCTTTGTTAGGTTGACGCCAATGCGATGCAATCGGGAAGTCCCCACAACATAAAGCCCTAACGTCTTATATAATAGCTGTTTAGGGTTTTTTATTTCTGCTTCTAGCCCCCATTTAGTCCACAACTGAATCAAAGTCTTTGAAATTTATTTTAGCCTAAACTCTATTTTATAAGAATGCTAAACGAAAATTTCTTTGAAAATAGTTACAATAGATGCTGATTATTGAAAGGCAGAAGCAGAGCATTTGTATATCTGTATAATTATATGGAACTATTTTTCTCATAAAAAGGAGAGTTGTCGCTCTTAGCATACTAAATAGCAGGAGAAAGGATTCTCCATCTTTAATTGTTATATTTGGAAGTAGTAAGCGTTAAAGAATTTTTGCGCCCGCTATTGCATATGAGCCATTATTATGGGCTTTTTATTTCTTTTTCTATTTCGTTAATTAATTTCATTATTTTTTTTAAATACCCGACTGTTAAAGTGAAGTCAAGTTTTTCGTTTTTGTCTTTAATGCGAAAATCATCAACTAGTTTAGCAACGCCCATATATGCACCAATTCGACCAAATTGTGTAATTTTAATATTATGTTCTTTTGCTTTTTTAAATAAATAATCCCTATAGATTTTCCTAATTTCTTGTCTTTCATTTTCATTAGAAGTTGTCAGTTTAAAGACTAATCTATCTTGCTCTATTTGAAGATAAAATTCAAATTCTTTTCCGTCAACTTTAGCATACTTCCAATTCCACCAATATCCAAGAAACCCACCCGAAGGATTTGAAACATATTCCCAATTTCCGCCAATTTGCTTCTGTAGTTCTGAGTAGAAACCTTTCCAAGCATACCAATTATCCCATTTATCAAATGGCATTGTTCTATAACTGTTTATTTTTACATCTAGGGATTTTAGGTTATTATAAAAATCGAAGAGAATGTCATTTTGATTTTCAAGTTTAGTGGTTTGAAAGTAGCTATCTAATATACCTAACATTTTTGTTCTGCTAAACTGTGAATACCCTGCTTCGATTATTTTACCGTATTTCCCCTGTTCTTCCATTTTGAAATAAACAAGTTTAATTTCAATATTAGAATTGTTATAATGGACTTTTGAAATTTCAGAATATCGAATTAATTGGTCAGAATGTTCTTTTGTTTCTTTTTTGTCTTCAATTACGATAAAATATTTGTTATTAACTAATACAGATACATCGATTTTATTCCACTGCCTTTTTATTTCAATGGAATCAACACTAAAAGAGACTCCTTTTTCAAGAAGTTTTTGGACGAAATTTACAGCACATGCATTTAATAAAATGTCGTTTTCTTTTTGTTTTGGGTCTGCCCAAGCAATTAGCCAACAAAGAAAAGCATCTTGAGAAAGTTCGGAAGTAGCATAGTCAAAAATATTAGGCTTTTCAATTACGGAAGATGTCATTTATCTATAATTTAGGATCTATTTTTTTGTTATTTCTGTAATATTAATTTGAAAGTTGGATGATAAATTAAGCCCTGTTTTTTCCGTTTTATTAGAATAATCAACAACAACAGCACTAAAGATTATTTCATCTTCGGCTGAAAGGATTTTGATTTTATCATATAGGGCGCCATTTCGTATAACCCCTTTATAACCTCGACTTTTGCTTGTGCCTTGAATAGCTTCGATGGTAATTCCACTTTCCATTGTTCTGTCAGATATAGTTTTTTGACCTATAATTTTTCTTTCAAGAAGTGAAATTGCAATATCTAGTTCTGTATCTTTGAACATATCTACCCAAATTACTTTCCCTTGCCAATTTATAAGCTTGTTATTATTTGAAGCTAAAAACTCTTTAGTGCAAGAATTTTGTTGGTTTGTAATTTCGTCAGCTGACACGTCCGAATTTATTTGTTTGCTAAATAATTCCGCTTTTTCTGAAATATATTTTTTCTGAATATCATTAATCGTTTCAATCTGGATGTTTTCGGTTTCTTTATCTTTGTTATTTTCATTCAGAGCTTGCTCCGTTTTTTTGTTTTCTTCAGCTGACAAATTTTTATCGTTTATTTTCTCATCTTCACTAGATATAGCATAAACTACAAAAGCTCCAACAATAACAGTTCCAATGAATTTCCAAGTATTAGTAATATTATTAGATTTCCATAAAGCATATAATCCAACTGGGAAAATTAGAAAGCAGAGAAGAATTACAACAACATTATTGTCGTACCATTTTTTGTTTATTAGAGGTTGTACCATAATATTTATTTTTATTGTGTGATGCTGTTTTTTTGTTTGCCCATAACTTGTTTATATGTTCGTAAAACCTATACTAAAATTTCCATTTTTTAGTGGATATGTGCAAATTTTACGTTGTTATTATAATTCAATTAGCAGCATTTATATAAATCCAAAGATAATGAATTCTAAATAAAAAAAAGGAAAGATTGGATACGGTAATACCCAATCTAACCACTTTTGAACTAACTACGTAATTAACTACTTGTATGTCTCGGTCAACAAAAATATGTAATCAATTGGAGTCAAATGAATTAATTATCCAAACGTAAAGAACAATTGAACTAACGTATTATTTTTGGAGATAAGCGTTCATATTACTTTACCAAGTTGGTAAGGTTTAAATTCGCGAGAAAACAATTCCCCGTCTTCACCAATCCATCCGCATATAATTACATTTCGTTCGGTGTCAATACGCTCTATTATCATTCGGGAATCTGTGTTTGATAAAAGATAAACTACATTCCCGAGTGTAAAATTCCTAATGGCTAGATTTACCATTTACACAATCTCCTCTAAACATTTATCTGTTATCAATGAATAAGGATGTCTTGCTAAATCTTCTTTCATTCCTGATTTATTAAAAGTCTCCTGATTAAGAATTCCGTTAAGTTCGGGACATTTGTAATGGTGATATTTGCCATTAGAATTATCTTTTACGTATTTCCAACCAAATAGGGCAATTATTTTTTTCATATCTGAATATAATAACCATCAAAATTAAACAATCACACACCCTGAAATTAACTAATTATCAAGCGCAACATACTATTGAATAAACGTACTGTTTTTTCTGTTAAACGTTCTTTTCGACAATAAAATATTTTATCAAATCCCATTATTATACACCAATAAAGGTATTCTGTTCGTTGTTGGGAGTATAAAGAGATCAATATCTATTTTAAGTGCATGTGAAGGTCTGATTAGAGCTTTAAACAGCATTGTACGACCAATAAACAAGCTGCTAAAAATCTGAAAATAATAGTTAATTATGCTTTTGTATCGGCCACAAACTGAATAATTTATTTTTTTGCCCCGACCAACGTTAAATATTGCTCATTTGAACAGATGAAATTGATTATTTCCCCTGAATAGTTATAGTTGTTGGGGGAAAAGTGAAAATAATCGCAAGAGAAAACCTCCAATCAAATAGTAGGAACAAAACCAAAATAGAAGGAGTCATGAGTTATTCTACAAGACCAATTAGGAATCATTAAAAAGCTATAATATGGACTTTCTTTTGCTATTGTATTAAGAGAATGCTATATGCATTTAATGTTTTACCTAACCGCTTATTGGAATTGTAAATTTAAAGTTACTTCCTTTTCCTTCTTCACTCTCCACCCAAATTTTTCCGCCATGCTTTTCCACAAAATCTTTGCAGAGGATCAACCCCAATCCAGTTCCTTTTTCTTTATTAGTCCCCGATGTTGAATAGCTTTGGCCTATTTTAAACAATTTCTTACTATCCTCTTTTGAAATTCCTACTCCTGTATCACTTACTGAAACAAGCAGTTCATCTTGCTTTTCCTCGAGAGCAATGCTTATCTTTCCTCCTGAATGCGTAAATTTTATAGCATTCGAGATTAAGTTTCTCAATACAGTACTAATCATTTTTTTATCCGCAAAAACAGGAGCATTGGAAGGTACGCTCTTGGATAAACTAATAGATTTTTGCTCCATTACCCCGCTTAATAAAAGCTCTGAATCCTTAATAAGCTCCACAAGTTCAAAATATTCGGGATTGAATTCCATCCTTCCTGTTTGCGATTGCGACCATTCCACCAAATTCATCAGCAAATCCATAGCTCTAATTGATGATTGCTGAATTATATCGGCAAATTCTTCAACACTCTCGTAATTTCTTTCTTTTAATTTTTCAACTATTAGATCGCTAAAACCTAGAATAGAATCAAATGGGCTTTTTAAGTCGTGGGCAATTATGGAGAAGAATTTGTCTTTTTCGGCATTGCTTTCTTTCAATTTGGCTTCGCTTTCTTCGGCTTTTTCTTTGGCTATAATTAATTCTTGTTCCGCCAGCTTGCATTCGGTGATGTCTTTTTCGTATGAAGCTTTTAAGGAATTATATTCTTGCTGTATTTCCTGTAACTCTTTTAAGAGTTCTTCTTTGGTTTTGTTCTGGTCATTCATAGAAATATTCCTTTAAAACGGTGAACATTTATTATCGGTTACTTTTTTTTAGCATTGGCTATAACAATATGATACCCGACAATTGCGGGTATTTCATTATTACCATAGGAATTGTAAATTTTATTAATTTGCAATATATTAAATAAAAAAATCAATTGCAATTACATAGCCATTTTAACTAACCGTAAAGATAAATAATAAGTTGGGGTTAATTAGTTTTTTTATCCCAAACTAAAGAACTAATGTATAAGCATGCTGATTTTCAAGTTAAACGTTTTTTCTCAACAATTTAAATTTCACCTTAACATTAGCCGTTCAATTTCGCTGTAGGTTATCTTTTCAGCTTGCTGTATTTGTTTGATTATTTGTAAACTTTTTCCCTTATAATAGAACTTAAAATTTGCTGTAAGTAAGATTTTGCTCACGGAACGTAATGCGGCTGATTGAAGAAACGCTTTAGCAATGGCTGGTTGCATAAAAGACTGTGCAAATGAATATGTGATGTATTTTATGAGTATAGAAAAGCGTGGGCAGAAGCGTTCTGAGCCTGCAGCAAACGGGTGAAGTATCTTGAAGGATTAGCGGTTTGTCGTGATTGTGGGAGAAAAAACTAATTTGCTTGTTTAGAGAAATGATTTTGATTGTAGGAAATAAACTGAAATTAGTCAATTTGTTGATGTGTCGGATTGCAAATTAGGCTTTTTTGATCACATTCACCTTTTGGGATGTCGGATGGAAAAACTGTGCATGAATAGCTGCTGTTTTTACAGCTGCTAAGGTGTTGGGGGTAAATTCTGGAAGAGCATAAGGGCTGGATTAAAAGGGCTCGTTAAGGCTTTCTATTTGAGTAAGGAAGCAAAAGGTGCTTGGTATTATTTTCAATACTTAGCTTCTTTTGCTTTGGGCTGAAAGACCAGTTTTCAGTTGAGTAGGATTTTTGTAAAAATAGTAAGCCGTATGTAGTTTTTTTAATGAAGGGTGGGTTTTTCTTGTCCAACTTGTCTCTCGCAGCTTGACATAATATGCTTATGTGGACTTTTTTTAGCTGGAATGCTAATGGAAGCTGATAAAAAAAAGTATTACATCAAGACGCATATTATGTTATTAATAGCTGCCGAACTTGTTTAGCATTTATTTTACGTTTAATCGATGGATATTAACGTTCATCAGGAATTTATATCCGTTTGGCAAACAGATGCCTAAATCGTTTGTATTGTAGTTTTATTGTCGGATATTTGAGAAGAACAAATTTTATTCCATTAATGACGACCGAAGATAAGTTTATAAAACAAATCTCAGCTATCAGAGATACAAAATGGGAAGAGCTGTTTGCATATATTGTTGACTTTGAAAGAACAAATGATTTTGGAAGATGGACTAAGAGTAAACAACTCGCAAAAGGAATCTTTACTATACCCTATTGTTTATTAACTCCTCTTGTAACGGAATTTATAAGTCACTGCTATACTATTGGTTTGGTTTTAAGTTTTGATTGGATGCACTGGAAAGAAGGGAAAGAAATGCTTAGTAATCCTGCTAATGATTTTGATTTATTGGACAAACTAACTCTTTGTAAATTAATTACTCTTATTATTCGTAAGGATCGATTTACGGAGGGCTATTTGCTTAGTTGTTTTGAGGATGGATTGATGGTAAAGATTTTGAAGAGTTTGGAGAGGAAGGTTATGGTGTAAAAAAAGATATGCATTTTAATATTGTAAATAGGCTGAAAGCCTTAAAGGAATTAAAGTATAAGCCGGATATGAAACAAAGCGGTATACCGTTTTTGCACTCTAAGAAGCGTAAAATATTTAAATGGCTAAGGAAATTTTTTTACTTTTACGTTTAATCGATGGATAGTAGCGCTTACAGGTAAATTGTTTACGTTTACTAAACAGTCTTTTAATTTAATTATTTTTTGGATTATTAATTGGATATTTGTGTTTGTAGTGAACAAATAAATTGTTTTTAGCGAAAGATTTAGATTAAATTATAGTATTGATTTTTTAACACAATCATCTTAAGAATGAAAAAAATATTAGTTATTGATGATGATCTAGCTCAGATTACCATAATAAAATCAATTATAAATAAAAATTTTTTAGATTTTAAAGTTTTTACATCACTCTCTAGTCAAGAAGGCTTGGAATTGGCTCATAAAGAAATACCTGATACTATTCTTTTGGATATTGTTATGCCTAAGATGGATGGTTACGATGTTTGCAAGAGGTTAAAAGCTAATAAAGATACTAAGCATATTCCTGTAATTATGATTACAGGAGTTGAGAAAAGTATTGAGAGTCGTGCCAAAGGGTTAGAAATGGGAGCAGATGCGTTTTTATACAAACCATTCGATCCACTTGAGCTCACATCTCAATTAAAAGTGATGCTAAGGATTAAAGAAGCTGAAGATAAATTGCGAGCTGAGAAAGAAAGTCTTGAAGAAAGAATCGCGGAAAGGACATTTGAGCTCAAAAAAAGTGAAGCAAAATTCCGGAGTCTTTTTTTATTTGCAAATGATTCCATTTTTTTAATGAAAGGAGATAAATTTATCGAATGTAATCCCAAAACTTTACAACTATTCGCCTGCAAAGAAGAGGAAATTATAGGCCAATCTCCTGACAAATTTTCGCCAAAATATCAGCCTGACGGAAGCTTATCCAGTGAGAAAGCTATTCAAAAAATTAATGCTGCCATTAACGGTAAACCACAATTCTTTGAATGGATTCACACACGAAAGGACGGTACAACATTCGATGCAGAAGTATCACTAAACAAAATAATTATCTCAAATGAGGAATACATTCAAGCCATTGTACGTGATTTTTCGGAACGAAAAATTGCAAATAGACAAATTCAGGAAAGTGAAAAAAGGTTTAAGCAATTATTTGTTGATTTAAGTGATGCTGTTTTAGTTACGTCAATTGAAGGGGATGATATTGGTAATGTTTTAGAAGTCAACAATGAGGCTATGAAACAAACAGGATATTCCAGAAGTGAGCTATTAAGAATGAATATAATTAATGATCTTGTTGTTCCCGGAACGGGGGAAATCAACACCGATGATTGGAACAAAAAGCTACTAAAAGGTGAAACTGTTACTACAACAGAAATGATGAGAAAAAAGGACGGCTCGAAATATTGGACTGAGGTGAAAGTAAAACCAATTGTTTATAATGGCAAAAAGGCTAGTTTATCGATAAATCGCGATATTACTGAACGAATTAGAAAAGAAAAAGAGCAAAGGTTATTATACAACATTTCCAATGCCGCTAATTTGACACAAAGATTAGATGAATTGATTAAATTTATTCAGGTAGAATTAGACAAAATAATTGATACTACTAATTTTTTTATTGCTCTTTATGATGAAGAAACCGATATGATCTCTCTTCCATTTTTCGTTGATGAGAAAGATAATTATTCAGTTTTTCCAGCAGGAAAAACGCTAACTAAGTATGTTATAAAAACGAAAAAAAGTCTTTTTGGGACAAAAAGAATTATTAAGAAACTTGAAGAGACAGGAGAAGTTGAAAGTATAGGTGAAGATTCTGAAATTTGGCTTGGCGTACCTCTTAAGATTGAAGATAAAGTTATTGGAGTTTTAGTAGTACAAAGCTATAATAATCAATATGCATATGCTGAATCTGATCTTAAAATGCTGGAATTTATTTCAGATCAATTCAGTCTGTCTATTAATCGTTCAAAAACATTAGATGACTTAAAAATCGCATTAGAAAAAGCGACGGAATCGGATCATTTAAAGTCTGCATTTCTTGCTACCATGTCACATGAATTAAGAACTCCACTTAATGCCATAATAGGATTTTCTGAAATGATTAATGGAGAATTACCATTAGAAGACATAGTAGACTTTAATCAGATTATTCATACGAGCGGAAATCAATTATTACATATAATAGAAGAGATCTTTGATATTACTTTAATTGATGCTGGTGATGTTGAAATTATTAAAGAAGAAGTTGAATTAAAAGTAATATTGGATAAGGTGAAGGAAATTGTTAAAATTGATCAACATCGAATGCAGAAAGACAATCTTATTCTTAGCTATATAAATTCGGTGGATGAAAAGGAAGTTGTCATCAATACTGACCCATCAAAACTTAAACAAATACTGATTAATCTTGTCAAAAACGCTTTAAAATTCACAGAAAAAGGGCATATTAATTATGGCTATTCAGTAATCAAAAAAAATGGTAAACCAGTACTTCAATTTTATGTTGAGGATACCGGCATTGGTATTTCAAAAGATAATTTAAGTATTATATTCAATATGTTTAGGCAGGTTGAGTATTCAAATACAAGAGAATATGGAGGAGTAGGTATTGGATTGTCTATTGCAAAAAAACTAGTTGAACTTCTGGGTGGAGAGCTTTGGGTTGAATCTACACTAGGGCAAGGGTCTGTATTTTATTTTACACTTCCCGATGCACTAATAAGTAATTATAAAACTCCATTAATAAAAGTATAAATTAAAAGTATTATTTACAGTATTTTCTATTTAAAAATTTATTTTTTTGTTAGATGAAACTTTCATCCTTCAGTGTTCGACTGAGACTTCTGCGTGAGTTCAGTCGAACGTTCTCGCCGAAGTCAAGCGGATCATTCCCCCGCTCAGCTTAATCTCTGATTAAGCTGTTCAATCATCTAGGTCTCCAGACCGGTTTTATTTTGCTGAGTTAAACATTTTAGATACGACCTAATCTGGAGATTAGGCCGAGCGCGGGCTTTTTTTTGTTTAATTTGAAACAAGATATCAGAGGGTCGCAAGTTCTTCCGAAGGAACGGCGCCAGCCCTCGACGAAGTCAATCCCTTTGGGAGACCGCAACGCAGCACGAGCGAAGCGAATAATCCAGCAGCCTGTCCGGCGTAGACGGATCCCCACAACATAAAGCCGCT
>JAQIBR010000113.1 GCA_027858955.1 Bacteroidales bacterium | reverse complement strand
TTAGTTTATAAATCTTTAAATCAAAGAGATATGTTAGCAATAAAATTAGCATTCAAAAATTTACTTGGCGCCGGACTTCGAACCTGGCTCAATGTAATCGTATTGTCTTTTGCTTTCGTCCTTATCATTTTTTATAATGGAATGATTGACGGATGGAACAGACAAGCAAGAAATGACACTCAAAACTGGGAAATTGGCAACGGCCAATTTTGGCATCCCGATTACGACAAATACGATCACTTCACAATAGCAGACTCGTATGGAGCAATTTCGAACGATATTCAGAATCTGATAAAAGAAGATAAACTAACACCCGTGCTAATCAGACAAGTAACGATTTATCCACAAGGTCGCTTACAGGGAGCTTTGTTAAAAGGTGTTGATCCAAACCAACAGGTTTTAAAGCTGCCCACGGCCGATATTCGGAATTCGCAAAACAAATTTGCTGCAATTATCGGTTCTGCAATGGCTGATGCAACTAAATTGAAATCTGGCGATCATGTGCTCATGCGTTGGCGCGATAAAAATGGAACATTTGATGCGCGCGAAATCGAAATAGTATCAATATTCAATTGCGATGTCCCCCCGGTTGAAATCGGAACTATTTATATGAGCCTTGCGACGGTGCAAGAAATGACCGATTTGCAAAATCAGGCAACTATGCTTGTATCGAATCTCGAATATGAAAATTCAAATCTCGAAGGATGGGAATACAAAGATTTAGATTTCTTATTGGTAGAACTAGATAACATTATTGAGGGGAAGAAAGGTGGCGGGATGTTTATACAATCTATCTTGCTTATTCTGGCTTTGCTGGCAATTTTTGATACACAGGTTCTTTCTATATTTCGTCGTCAAAAAGAAATTGGAACCTATATTGCTTTGGGCTTAACCCGATCGCAGGTTGTTCGGATTTTTACGGTAGAAGGTGCAGCACATAGTATTTTGGCGGCTATTGTCGGCGCAGTATACGGAATCCCTTTATTTATTTATATGAGTAATGTCGGAATCTATTATGGCGATATGGCAAAGGCTTCTGGCTTACCAATAGCAGCAACTTTATATCCTTATTACAGTATTGGATTAATTATCAGCAGTATTATTATTGTTGTTGTTGCAGCCACCATAGTCAGCTATCTGCCTGCACGTAAAATCTCGAAAATGAAACCAACCGATGCATTGAAAGGAAAGATACAATGATAAGATTTTTATTAAAAGGAATTTTAAGAGACCGAAGCCGAAGTTTGCTTCCGATAATAGTTGTCTCAATAGGCGTTTTTCTTACTATCGTAATGAGTGCGTGGATGAAAGGCATTTTTACCGATATGATTGATATGAACGCTAAATTCACAACGGGTCACGTAAAAGTGATGACTCGCTCTTATGCCGAGAACTCTAATCAAATGCCTTTGGATTTGGCCATATTAGGAGTGGATGAACTTAGCGAAAATTTAAGGATGGATTATCCAGATATGGAATGGGTTTCTCGAATTAATTTTGGCGGTTTGCTTGATGTGCCAGATGTAAATGGCGAAACTCGTGCTCAAGGTCCTGCAGCCGGTAAAGCTATCGACTTCTTTAATAACCCTAAAGAAGTGGAACGGATGAACATTATAAAATCAATTGTAAAAGGAGATATTCCTAAAAAACCGGGCGAAGCCATTATTAGCGATGAGTTTGCCGAAAAATTCGGGGTGGAAGTTGGACAAGAAGTGACTCTTTTTGGTTCCACGATGAATGGAAGTATGCTTTTTAAAACATTTAAAGTATGTGGAACTATACGTTTTGGAATGACCATGCTCGACCGAGGTGCTATTCTGGTTGACATAAGCGATGCTCAACTTGCGTTGGATATGGAAAATGGTTCAACAGAAATATTAGGCTATTTTAATGACGGGAAATACGATAAATTGAAAGCAGAAGAAGTGACAAATTCCTTCAATACGAAGTATAGTTTTGAAGACGATGAGTTTTCGCCTCAAATGCATAGATTGGAAGAACAATCCGGATTGAAAGAGTATTTAGCAATGGCGGATGGAATGGTGGGAATGATGATCTCGTTTTTTGTTATTGCTATGTCGATAGTTCTCTGGAATACAGGGCTTTTAGGAGGTTTGCGGCGTTACACAGAATATGGAGTACGTTTAGCTTTAGGCGAAGAAAAGCGTCATATCTATAAAACTATGATTTATGAGGCTATTTTAATTGGATTAATTGGTTCAGTAGTCGGAACAATATTAGGACTTGGAATGGCATATTATTTACAAGAAGTTGGTTTCGATTTTAGCGAGGTGACAAAAAATATGGGAATGATGTTGCCACCAATTTATAGAGCATCAATTTTTCCTGATTTATTCTATATTGGCTTTATTCCCGGGCTGATAGCAATGGTTTTAGGAAATGCTTTAGCCGGTTTTGCTATTTACAAACGAAAAACAGC
>JAQIBR010000098.1 GCA_027858955.1 Bacteroidales bacterium | reverse complement strand
ATCAGCTATCTGTTTAGTATAATTGGCCAGACTTTCTACATAAGCCAAAATGGCATTTGCACCTTCATCCATCTCATCAAAAAGGCTTGATTTTTCAAGCATTTGTTCATACATATTGACTGCCAGCACATCGGCGTAAACTGATTGTTTTGCATATGCATTCGTATTTAAAACTTGTTTAATCACATCTTTAAAAAGCAATTCGTGTTTTATACCTGGATAGTAAAACTGCCCATCTTTAATCCATTGTTTTATGCCTAAAATTTTATTATTTATTTGCTCAATATTGCTCGAAAGCTTTGGATAAAATTCAGCTACTTGTTTTAAAATTTCTGCAAGATATTCTTTATCATAAACGACTATTTGAGGTGCTTTACTTAAATGCCCAATCAAATGCTTAATAAAAGCTTGATAATCGTTACATTCACCAGAAAACAAAATATTCTTACTGTTTTCACTAGAAATAAAAGAATAAGCAAGTAATTGATTTTGATATGATTTATGCCCTGCACATTGAGGAATGGCTGCCTGTCGTGCAATAAAACCCAAATAAACAATATCACTTGGCAAAGTCGATAAAAGATCTTTTAAATCGCTGGAAACATATGGTTTCTCGTTGAATAAACTCTCCAATTGTAGATTAACCAAAGGATTATTCCATTTATGAGATTTTAATTCTGTTATACTTAAAACTCCCTGATCAATCATTTCTGTTCTTTCCACTTTGCTAAGTGCCGGTAGTTTAAAAATATCAGATGATTTCTTTTTCCAACAAAAACCTAAAAAGTCGCATTGATAGGGATCAAAACAATGCGCTCCAACCTCAATTTTTGGCGAATGTGCTTCAGTTAAAATCTGCAACTCATTTTCAATCTCATTTTCAATCTGATTTTGCATTTTCTGTATTTCTGCTATTACATTTTGCTTGATAAAATAAGATTGTACATCTATTTCACTTTCTTGCACATAATTTTCATTAACATAAATCAATGAAAAGGAAGCTAAATCCAATCCACTTTGTGTTATTACATAATACTGCAAAGCAGCATCGGTAAAATATGTTTCTGAAAGTGCTCGTGAGCTTTTTACTTCATAGGCTTCCCAACCTTTTTCGGTTTTCACCAAAATATCGAGCATAACCAATACTTTATTGAATTGGAAAGTTGCTTCGTAAATAATTGTCTCACCTTCGGCGATTAGTTCTTGAGTTTGGATAACAGATTTTTGATATTGAGACGGCGATTTTGGTGATACATCAATTCCACCTGGAAAAAGCTGTTGCGCCATTTCGCCAACTTTATGTCCTCGTTTAAATTTGGCTAATTGTTCAGCACTTAATTTATCGCGAAGAAAAGGTCTTTTTTTATGAAGATATAATGATTTTAAACATTGATGTCCTTTGATAAAAGTCGATTTTGAGAGAATATGTTTTTCCATAATTAATTAGTTCAGGTTCCTTTTAAGATCTCGCAAAGGCGCAAGGACGCAGAGTATCATAATCCCAAATAATCTTGGCGGCTTAGCGAGAAAAGTGCATCACGCAAAGACGCAAGGACGCAAAAATTATAAATTACTTTTTCACTATAAGCATAAATCCATAGCGCAAAAGAATATTCCCTACTCTCTAATCTTTAACAAAAAACGTTTTCAAATCTAGACTAGAAAATGATAAAACTCTTCTTCTTAGCGGCTTAGCGTGAAATAATATCATGTAAAGAAATTGAAGCATTTATTTTTTTACCAAATTGATGAAAGAATAGTCATATTCGTTCTTTTCAGAAGCAGAGTGCTTTTCTTCATTTTCTATTTTCCAGTCTTCCATTTTTATCTCAGGAAAAAACACATCAGCATCAAAACTGTGATGAACACGAGTTAAATAAATACGATTGGCAAAAGGCAATAATGCTTTGTAAATGTGGCTGCCTCCAATAACAAAATGTTCATCAATATCGGATTGATATTGTCTAACGATTTCCTGTATAGAATTTATTATTATGCAATTAGGAAAGCGTTTGTTTTTATCTTTGGTCAGAACAACATTAGTTCTATTTGGCAAAGCGCCTTTAGGCAATGACTCAAAGGTTTTGCGGCCCATAATTACTGTGTGGCTGGTAGTCAAAGCTTTAAATCGCTTTAAATCGTCGGACAAATGCCAAATCAGGTCATTGTCTTTTCCTATTGCGCCATTTTCGGCTATAGCAACTATTATTGATAGCATTTTCTAATTATTTTCAAGGTGCTTATGTCTTTGAATATTTTTCTCAGTGAAACTCTGCGCCTTCTTAGTGTATCTTCGTGTAATAGCTGCAATAAAAAAATTGTAACACAGAGAACCACAGAGAAGACAAGAGATACACAAAGATAATTAATTTGATAGTCAAATCAATCTTCTCGTATTTCGCCTTTTAAATTCTTTTCCATCAGCCTTTTAGCTTCTTTGTTTGAAAGATCCTTTCCAAGTATCAGCATTAGTTTAGTAAGAGCTGCTTCCATAGTCATATCTTTTCCATTTATCAAACCCATATTTGCCAAATCGAGACTAGTTTCATATTTGCCCATTTCAACTGAACCGCCGCGGCATTGCGAAATATTCACAATCAGAATGCCGGCATCCAACGCAGATTTTAATGCTTCTAAAAACCACTTTTCGGTGGGCGCATTTCCTGCTCCATAAGTTTCCAAAATAACGCCTTTCAATCCTTCGATAGAAAGAATTGCATTGACTGTTTTAGGACAAATTCCCGGAAATAATCGTAATATAACAATGTTATTGTCGAGTTTGGTATGAATTTTTAATCGCTTAAAATTAGGCTTTAAAATGTTCTGTTCGCGATACTTAATATAAACACCAACATTCGCCAATGTGGGATAATTCACTGATTTAAATGCATCGAAATTTTCGGCATTGAATTTATGCGTGCGATTTCCTCGAAAGAGTTGATTTTCAAAATAAATACATACTTCGGGAATCATTGGAATATCATCTGATTTAGCTCCAGCAATTTCCAGACTTGTAATGAAATTATCACGACCATCAGTTCTTATCATTCCCAAAGGCAATTGAGAGCCTGTAATTACCACAGGTTTATTCAAATTATCGAGCATAAAACTTAGTGCCGAAGCAGTATAACTCATAGTATCAGTACCATGCAGAATTACAAAGCCATCGTATTTTTCGTAATTTTCAGAAATTACTTCTACAAGTTTAATCCAATAATCAGGATTAATATTAGCTGAATCTATAATTGGATCGAAAGAATAAGAATCTATTTTAAATTTAAACAATTCCAAAGAAGGCATATAATTATATAGCTCATCGAAATTAAAAGGCCGAAGAGAACCTGTTTCAGGATCTTTAAACATTCCGATAGTTCCTCCGGTATAAATGACCAATATGGCAGCTCTCGTTTCCATTGATTTTAATTACAAATTAAACAATTCTTTCGCATTTTGTGTAGTTAATTCTGCAATTTCATCAATAGAAACACCTTTTACATCAGCTAATTTCTGTGCAATTAAAGGAATATAAGCAGGTTGATTACGTTTGCCTCGATATGGAACTGGAGCTAAATAAGGCGCATCTGTTTCTAATATAAAATGCTCTAAACCAATATTTTTTATCTGCTCGGCTAAACCTGAATTTTTAAATGTTAACACGCCACCTATTCCTAATTTAAAACCGTATTCGGTGATTATTTTTTTTGCTTGTATTTCTGTTCCTGTAAAGCAATGAAAAACGCCGTTTAAATCAGTTGTGTTCATTCCGTCTAGGAGATTGAATAATTCATCGAAAGAATCGCGCGAATGAATGACGATTGGAAGATTATATTTTTTGGCCAACGCAACCTGAAATCTAAAAGCTTCTTCTTGTTCAGCAAAGAAAGTTTTGTCCCAATACAAATCTATGCCAATTTCGCCAATGGCGATAAATGAATTTTCTTTTAGTAATTTTTCCACAATAGCTAATTCATCTTCAACATTTTCTTTAACTGATGTTGGATGTAAACCAATCATTGGCAAGCAGTTGTCAGGATAAGACTGACAAAGTCTGAGCATTGAATCTATTGTACCGCTATCAACATTGGGAAGTAATATCTTATGTACTCCTACATTAATTGCGCCTTCAACAATTAGAGAACGATCTTCATCAAAATCCGATAAATAAATATGGCTGTGTGTATCGATAAAAGTCATTGCGCAAAGGTATTTCTTTTCTGAGAAATAATCTTCAATATTGTTTTGAATAAGTTGTAGTCATATCACAGAAATATAATGAGAAGCCATAGAATTATACAGAATTACTCTGCGGGACTTTGCATTTTCTTAGCGGAACTTTGCGGTAAAAGAAGGATTAACCGCAGAGGGCCGCAGAGAGCCGCAGAGAATTTGCGCAGAGAACCGCAGAGAATTTACGCGGAGTACCACAAAACTACAGTTTAGCTGGCAGGGAAATTAATTCAGACATAAGTCGCTGATATGCAATGAAAAATCAGTTGGAGAAATATTCACTTTCGTTTTATACGCAAAACAATCTCTTCTTCATTAATTTTCAAATCAATATCCTTCGCTTTCCAGGGCAATTTATTTCCTGTTTGGATACCGTATAATCCTTCAAGAAAAGAATGGGCATCGTGTAAAAGTTTCTCAATTTGAGGCTCGGATCTTAGCTTCTCATTTTTTAGTTTCTCATAAACTTTATGTTCCTCGCCACTTAAGCTTATAGGTTTATTTGTATCGCTTAGCGGAAAAAGAGAAGTTTGGCCGGTTATGGGTTTCTTTCTCAATCTATATTTATCAGCAATCAACCGTTTGTTAGACAAGCTAATATGTGTTTTATTATGCAAAGAATTGGGCGAATTATCAGGAATATCTGTATCTATATCAGGAGTGGATTTCTTTAATTGGTCTAATACATCTTCTTTTTCACGACGAAGTAAAACTGTTTCCAGCTTTTTAACTATTGTCTCCTGATTATAATAACCCACAATTTTATCGAGTACTTGAGAATCGAATAAGCAATGTTGATAAGAAAACTCCCAAAGTGGAGTGAGTAATGTATTATCAACCAAACCAACCATAGTATATAACTGCATTAGGTTATCCTCGGGTTTACTATCGGTTATGATTAACAATTCTTTGTGCCGAATACCTCGAATAATGCTTACAAAGTCAGAATCAAAACTATTTAAATTCTGCGCCTCATCTATAATGAGCATATCGGTAGCTAAATGATCAATATCATAAGTTTGCTGCGAAAAATCATCAAAACTTAAAATTTTGAAATATGCATCTGTTGAAAAAAAAGATTTATCGGGATTATTGTTTTCTTTTATTAATACTGAATTTTCCTTTCCTAACCTTTGTATATCTTGTTGCCACTGCGGAATAAGCTTAGTGGGACAAATAATTAATGCCGATTGAAAATTGAACAGCTCTTTTTTAAATTGAGCAGCAACAACTGCTTGTAAGGGTTTTCCTAGGCCTATTTCATCGGCCAAAATAACACCTTTGTTAAAAACAATAAATTCCACACCTTCTTTTTGATAAGGAGAAAGAGATATATCAAGCTTATCGAAATCCAGAGGAGTTTTTGATTTTAATTCAATCAGCGATTCTTTTTCAACAGCCTTTCTGACTTTTTCTAAAACTTCGGTGCGGATATTGATAAACTTATAGTTTTGGGCTTCTGTTATAAAGTCTTGAAATTGAATAACATGTTTATCCAGCACTTGCTTTTCATCATTAAAATAATTATTAACCAATTCTTGAATTTCAATTGGCAATTTTCCAGGATAGAACCAGGAAATTCTATAGCCTTTCAAGGGATGTAGAAAAACTTCTAAAAAAGGAAAATCTTGAATAGGTAAATCCTTATCGGCATATTGTTTTTGAAATTCAGCAAAAGCATAAATCAAATGTTTGCAGCTACCAAGCTTATTAGTATAATGATCAGGGCAGGAGCAATAGCCATGCTTTTCTTCGAAATCGTAGAATGTGATTTTATAAGTTCTGTTGTGTTTATTAGTAATCAAATGTTCGCCATAAATATTATCTGCAAAATCTAATTGGAATAATTCATTTTTTGCTTTTTCCTCCCTTTCGGCCATCACGCGTTTAATCATTCCTTCGCGTGTATATTTCATGCCCGTTTGGGATTCCTGATTTAGTTCTTGACTCAAATCTTCGTGAAGTTGCATTAAAGTTGAAACTTTATGAGAACAAAAGTTTTTCGCATTACAATTGCATTGTAGCTCTACCTTTTTATTGCTATCATCAAAAAAAATATCTGTCCGAAAATCCTGATAATCATCTTCGACTGTATAAACAAAATGCTCTCCTTCTCTGCTCTGCAAAACACATTGATTATTTAAATAAATAGAGTTGCCACCCTGATATGCTAATCGAGATAAGCTTTTGCTTAATCGCAGATTGTTTATATATTGTGAAAGGAATTCAGTTTGATAGTTTTGCATAATGATATAATTAACAAGCTAAAATAGGCATTATTTAGGCAGACTGGCCGACTTCTTCAGTAAATGATGCGCTGAAAATATTTTTTGCCACCAAATCACTAAATCACCAAATCACACCAAAATTAAAATGCTACTTACAAACCCTTTTATATGATTGGTAATATTTAAAACGTTAAAATTAATCAGGTATTTTAAATGTATATCAGTCAATTTCAGATGCCTGAAATTCAGAGCATTTAATGTTTTTTGATAGATCAATAAATTTAACACCATAAATCATTTTTTGGTGGAATTTTGTGTTTTGGAGTCTTGGTGGCATTTTTTTTATTTTTATTTGATGAAGACTCGAAATCTACTTGCGCATTAAATAACGAAATAGCCGACTGGCTGATAATCCTATCTGGAAAAGTTTTATTTTGCTTTTGATTAATATGTATTTTTGAAATAGTCAAAATCATTCTAATTTATGCTTTGGTTTCCTTACGCCAAAATCAATTTAGGCCTAGCCGTTTTAAACAAACGCAGCGACGGATTTCATAATATTGAAAGTCTTCTTCATCCTATTAAATTGTTTGATATTTTGGAGATAATAGAATGTGATTCTGATAGTTATCAGGATGAATTATCTATCACCGGACTTTCGCTTGATATTCATACAAAAGAAAATCTGGTATGGAAATCCTTGGAACTTTTGCGAAGCTATTTCGATTTCCCTTTTATTAAAATTCACTTGCACAAGCAAATTCCAATAGGAGCAGGCCTGGGTGGCGGAAGTTCTGATGCCGCACATACACTTTTGGGAATAAATCAGCTTTTTCAACTTAATATAAGTGATAGCACTTTGGTAGAACTGGCTTCGCAAATTGGTAGCGATTGTTCGTTTTTTATCAATCCATATCCTCAATATGCAAAGGGAAGAGGTGAAATACTTGAGTCTTTAAAGATTAATTTAAATGCCTTGAAACTTTTATTAGTAATTCCAGAATTCACCATTTCAACGAAAATCGCATACAAAAAGATAAAGACCCAAACTCATAGGTTTATGCCTATTGAAACACTAGTACAACCTATTAATAATTGGAAAAGTTATTTGACAAATGATTTTGAAGAAATTATTTTTGATGAGTTTCCCATACTTAGTGATTTGAAAGAAAAAATTTATCTAAATGGCGCAATTTATGCTTCGCTAAGTGGGAGTGGATCAGTAATATATGCCTTGTTTTCGGAAAAAATAGAAATTGAATTGCCTGAAAATTACAAGCATTATTGGATGGATTTTACGGCTTATACCGATTAGTCAACTAAACGCCGCATATTTTCACTTTGTTCAATTAGCGGTTTATTTAATCTATCGGCATTAACCATTGTAAATTCAAAATTTGCTATGCGGCATTTTGAACTACAATTGGTATTAAATCTTTTTCAAACGCCAATTTCCCTTTATCAGATACCAATAACTTAAAATAGTAAGGCTCGACATATAAATATATTCCGAAGTCCAGGCAACAGCAACATCTACATTCCGTAAAATAACCACCCAATATAAAAAAGCAAGATAAAAGACAAGAGTAATTATCTCAATTCCTAGAGCAGTTTTTGTATTGGCCGTTCCGCTAACACCACTAAAAACAATAAAAGCCACAGCAAAAATAAGAATGGCACCGCTAATTACATATAGCGAGGCAATGGAATCTGCAATTAGGTTTGGATCATTGGTATAAACACGAATTAAATACTCTGGGATTAACCAAATGAGTAAAATAAAAGGAATAACACTAAACAAACTAATTTTAACAATTCTGTTGATAATACTCATTACATCATCAGTAAATCCTTCGCCAATAGCATTGCTTACCAAGCTAGTGGTGGCAGTACTTAATCCCATTATAGGAATAACCAAAACCATATAAATACTCCTGACAATGTTAGATACAGCTAAAGGTCGCTCACCCATTTGTTCGATAATTGCAAAAAACGAAAACCAAGTGGCAATCGAGAGGAAATACTGAATCATAATATATGAGGATATCGATAATGTACTCTTAATGATAGAGAAATCGATTTTAAGAAAGCGAAAGAGTTGGTATTTTTTTTCATCGAGTTTCAACCTGGCATAGAAGATAAAAAAGATAAATGATACAGCTTCGGAAATCAAACTTGCTAAGGCTGCTCCGGCAATGCCCATTTGAGGAAAACCATAATGTCCGAAAATAAGTAAATAGTCGAAGACAATATTGGTAACTGCCATAATTACCGCACTATATCCCAATGCCTTGGTTTGTGTAACACCTACAAATAGAGAACGAAAAGCCAGATTACCAAATGCAAAAAAGATTCCCCAAACTCGAATATTGAGATAAGCTTCCGATGCTAGAAAAATATTATCGGATGAAACAATTTGCTTCAAAATAGAAGCGCCAAAGAAATATATAAACACGAAAATAATTAATCCCAACAATAAGAAAAAGTAGGATGACTGATCGAAAATACTTCCTATTTGCTTGAATTTTTTCTCACCATTTCGGCGCGCAATCATAATCTGAGTTCCGATACTAAATCCAAAACCCAACATAAAAACAGCAATATAGAATAATCCTGCGATAGCAGAAGCGCCAAGTTCAACTTCCCCAACACGACCCAGAAAAGCCGTATCTATAACATTTATAATGTTTTGTGCGAGTAAGCTTAAAATAATAGGATAGGAAACCTGCCAAATTTTTCCATACGTAGGAACGCCTTGCCTCATTATGCAAATTTAGGTTTTCCTTCGAAAGTCCTGAGTATATTAGAACATAAAACCGGTATTTTGTAGAATACGAAAACGTTTTCTTAAAAAATCATCGATGCCAAACAAAGAAAACAAAGCTAAAGCTATAATAAATATAAGGGAGAAAGAAGCTGTGCGTGAGAAAATACGAATAGCATAATCCAAAAAGACGGTGTTCATATTCTCCAACAAATATCGGAGAATTCCTTCTTCGGGAAGCCAAACTGAAACATAAGGCCAAATAATATAAATAACAACCAAATTAATAAGAGCAATCAACCCAAAGATTAAATAAGTTACATTTTTGCCAACGGCATTAACATTAGGATCCAAAACCAAGCTTTCTTTTTTCTGAATTGCAGCTAAGACATTGGCTGTAAAATTTAAAGAAGGAGCCATTAGGTGATTATCGTTAAACAAGGACTTTAAAAATGTGTCCTGCTCAACCGCCTGATATCCTGTTGTATGTTCTTCTTTATTCATCTGTTTATGATTTTATATTTTGGCAGACATTGCCGATAGCTATCGACATCGTCAATAAACTTATCGTTCTGTTTGATAAAATCTTGATTATAGCTCGTTTCATCATTTCAAATTTATCGTTTTTAAACGTCAGCGCTTTTAATTAATTCTGCCTGCATTTCTGCATATAATTTTTTTCTAATACGATGCAGCTTTACTTTTACATTAGCTGCTGATAATCCAGTTATTGAACTAATTTCGTTAACCGGTAATTCTTTTAAATAAAAGAGATTGATAATTAAATAATCATCATCGGATAAAGTGAGCAAAACCGTTTGGAGCATTTTCTGCTGATCTTCCAAATCAACCAAATCCAAATTCTCGCGTGCTTCATCTTCCGAATAATTCGAAATCACAAAATCATCAAGTGCATGAACTTCTAACCTACGTTTGCGGGTCATTGAAATTGCCGCATTGTATGCTATTCTATATAACCAGGTAGAGAATTTAGCATCACCCCTGAATTTATCCAATTTATCAAACGCTTTTAAGAACGTATCTTGAGCTAATTCCTCGGCTTCTTCTGCTTTTCTGACTATCTTATAGCAAATAGTATAAACCATTGCCTTATGTTTTTCAACTAGCGGAGCATAAAAATTGCTATTGCCTTTTAATATTTCCTCAATGTAGAAACTGTCGTCTTTAAAAGCCATTTTTTCTGGTTTTCATTTATAGGACGGAAAAGAGTGCTTTCGGTTACAGAAGGAAAGCTTAAAATTTTGTCTACAAAGTTAAGAAGTGTTAATACCAGAATCAAATGCTATGAGCGCATTTTGAATTATTTGTAAGGTCTATCTAAAATAGCTTGTGCGATGATGCCTTGACGCAAATCAAAAGCATATGATTCTGCATCATTCAAAGTTAAATTGTTGCTATCAATTGCTGAGTTTTTTATCTCATTAAATTCGTCATCAATAACAATTGCTTGCTGAACATTGTCAGTGCCTGAATAAGTGTCGATATTGCTTTCAAGAACAGGCTCAGGGACAGGATCTAAATAATCATTATCTTCATCTTCTTCAACTTTATCCACATAGTTTTCATAATCTATTCTTTCATCAGAATAATCAGATTGCGAATATGGTTGCGATGTAGCTAATGGATCAGGAGAGCTTCGTTGAAAAAGAGACTCAAAAACAGATTCAAGCGGATTTTTTTGCTGCTTACTTGCAGGAGTACTGGCAGTTGGACTATTGCTTTTTGCTTTGTTTTTTTTCGCAGCAGAATAAATGCCATAGGCAACCCAAGCAACAATTAACAGTCCATAAATAATATCATCCATTTCGTAAAAATTAAAGCGTAAAGTTAAACAAATTATACCAATTGTAGTTCAAAATTTTGCATAGCAAAATTTTGAATTTACAATGGTTAATGCCGATAGATAAACAAAACTGCTAATTGAACCAAGTGAATTGCAAATCAGTGAAAACAAATTAAAACAATAATGCTGAGCTAAAAGGAGTGGTATTCTGTTGACTAATCGGTATTAACAGGAAAAAGATGACTTTTTTATGCCCAACCAGCGAAAAAGAAAAAACTGTTTAGATGTTGGTTTCATGTTTTTAGGTTTTCTTCTACTTTTTTTTATCATTTTACGCTGTTGATCTGCTTGTATCTTTGTTTGTTGTTTATACTTCTTGTCGTATTCTTTCGCAAATTCATCGTTTATTTTACGCTGCCTTCTTTCCGCTTCATTTATAGCTTTGTTTTCTAATCGTGAAATATTGCATGAGCTCACGGTACCGCCTAAAGAAAATAGCAGAGTGAAAACAAACAGAAGCTTAAGCAGTTTTTTTATCATAAAAAGGGCAACAAATTATTATTCAACTAAGGTAATGGTTTTTGATTGAAACAATGATTATTTTTATTTGGATATTGAAAAGATCAAACAATCAAAAAACCCCAAAGCGAAAAACACTTTGGGGTTAATTAATACCGATTAGTCAACTAAATGCCGTATATTTTCACTTCGTTCAATTTGCGGTTTTGCTGATCTATCGGCATTGACTCCCGAAGGTTCGCATTGGCGTCAACCTAACAAAGATTTAAACAATTGATTGTTTATGATTATTTCACTTTAACCTTCTAAATAATAAAAGGATACAGCAACTTGCACTAAACAATACCACTAAAGTA
>JAQIBR010000091.1 GCA_027858955.1 Bacteroidales bacterium | reverse complement strand
ATGCCGCATAGCAAATTTTGAATTTATCCCGAATCTTCGGGAGTTAATGCCGATAGATCAACAAAACTGCAAATTGAACGAAGTGAAAATATGCGGCATTTAGTTGACTAATCGGTATTATTAGATTTTTTGAAGGACATCAACAATGTTTTTTTATCGCTAATATTTATATTTATTGATGGTAAAAAAACCTCTGCTATCAAAGAAAGCAGAGGTTTCAAACTATATTTAATGAATGGATTATTTTACAGAATCCATATATTGAACTAATTCAACAACTTTAGTTGAATAGCCCATTTCGTTATCGTACCAAGAAACAACTTTTACAAAATTATCGTTTAATGAAATTCCTGCCCCGGCATCGAAATAAGAAGTGCAAGTTTCGCCTATAAAATCTTGAGAAACAACAGATTCTTCGGTATATCCAAGAACACCTTTAAGCTCGTTTTCAGAAGCTTTTTTCATAGCCGCTTTAATATCTTCATAGGAAGCTCCTTTGTCTAATTTACATGTCAAATCAACTACAGAAACGTTTCCGGTTGGTACTCGGAAAGCCATTCCAGTAAGTTTTCCATTCAATTCAGGAATAACTTTACCTACAGCTTTCGCAGCACCTGTAGAACTTGGAATAATATTTAAAGATGCTGCACGTCCACCACGCCAATCTTTCATACTTGGTCCATCTACTGTTTTTTGAGTAGCTGTCATTGCGTGAACTGTTGTCATTAAACCTTCAGTAATTCCAAAATTATCGTGCAAAACTTTAGCAATAGGTGCTAAACAGTTTGTAGTACAAGATGCATTAGAAACCATATTCATATCTGAGCGATACGATTTATTGTTTACACCCATTACAAACATTGGAGTATCATCTTTTGATGGAGCTGACATAACCACTTTTTTAGCGCCAGCATCAAGGTGGCCTTGGGTGCTTTCTTTGGTTAAGAATAAACCTGTTGATTCAACAATATATTCAGCACCAACTTCATTCCATTTAAGGTCAGCAGGATTTCTTTCCGAAGTAACACGAATTTTCTTTCCGTTTACAATCAATTTTCCGTCGGCAACACTTACTTCGCCATCAAAACGACCGTGTACAGAATCGTATTTTAGCATATAGGCCATATAGTCAACATCAATCAGGTCGTTAATACCAACAACTTCAACATTCGACTGCTTCATGGCAGCACGAAAAACCAATCGACCGATTCTCCCGAATCCGTTAATTCCAACTTTAATAGTAGACATAATATTTTTATTTTAAATTAATTTTCGAACAACAAAGTACGGAATAATTGCACAATTAAACAATTTAAAGAAGAACAATATTTCCGCAAACGATTCCAATTCCGACAGTTATCGAGATTATTAATTCATTAGCTGTTATTTGCGTCCAAAATCAGCTGGAATCTCACCCCATTGATTGGTTTCCCATTTGATTACTTTATTAGGATATGTGTTGTTTTTTAGCCAGAATAAAGCACGATCGACTAATTGGAAAAGCTTTTCGTTTTTTGGGCTTCGTACCAATTTGGTATTAACATGTTTTTTTCGCAACCAATTTAATGCGGTCATGGAATCGGTATAAACTGGTAAGTTAGAATTTTGTTTTTTGAGATATGCCAAAGCATGAATAATAGCTAAAAACTCGCCAATATTTACAGTTCCTTCCGGGAATGGGCCTAAATAAAAAAGTCGAATTCCTGATTTTGTATCCACTCCTTGGTATTCTAGAATGCCCGGATTTCCACTGCATGCAGCATCAACAGAAAGGCTATCCCATTCAATATCAGCATCATCTAATCTCATAGCAAAGGCGGAAGATTTATCATAAACATCTTTTGAAGAGCGTTTCATAAAGTCGGAAGGATTTCCTTTTAAAGCGCTTGTTGCCATTTCCAAACTTGGAAAAGATTTATAAACCGCTCCTTCAAAGCCTCTTATTTGTTTTTGACATTCCGACCAGGAATCATAAATGCCGCGTTTATGTCCTTTCCAAACGGTATAGTATTTTTTTTTGGTCTTGCTCATTGCTATTGCAAAGGTAGGCAGTAATTGGATAAAGTGCTAATAAGTTAATGTCCAAATGAGTTAATGTCTTGTCCTGAAATACAAAATAATTACCGCATGAGCACATCAACAAAACATCACATTTAAATCTTCTGCCAAAATTTCCGCCTAATTGCAGTGGCACAGTCCTTGTAAAAACGAAATCCAAATACCAAAAAATGAAATCAATTAGCATACAATCATATCTAGAATTACAAGAGAAGCTTAAAGTTCATCCTAATGCTTTTCTATTAATTTATAAAAGTGGATCCAAAGTAAGCGAGTGCGCCTTGAATAATATTGAAAAAGCACTTGATGAGAATACTTTTGTTTATACAGCTGATGTAAAATACGTAAAGGATGTTCATCCAAAATTTGAGATTACAACCGCACCTGTCCTTTTGTCGTTCGATGAAGGCTTATTTATAAATGCCTTTAAAGGATGCAACGAAGTGCAATTCTATTCGTCTGTTTTTGAGCGGAACTTATATGTTGCCAAAAATAAAGGCGATAAAGAAAAACCACAAAAGCGAGTAACAGTTTATTCAACACCAAATTGTTCTTGGTGCACAACACTAAAAAATCATTTAAAAATTCACGCAATTAAATATTCTGATATAGATGTTTCTAAAGATCAAGAAGCATCTGAAGCGATGGTTAAAAGGAGCGGACAACAAGGTGTTCCTCAAACAGATATAGGTGGACAGATGATTGTGGGATTCGATAAAAATAAAATAAATTCACTATTGGGCATTGGTGCTTAAAAGAATAACTTTGCAAATTCAAAAAAATAAAAAAAGGAGATAAATAAATGAAAGAGTTACAGCCATTAAACGACAATGTTTTACTTGATATTTCAGCAGATAAAGCTGAGCAAAAAACAGCATCCGGAATTATTATTCCTGATTCGGCAAAAGAACAACCTCAATACGCTAAAGTAGTTGCTATTGGAGTTATTGAAAATGCAGGTATTAGCAAAGGTGATACAGTATTTTACAAAAGATTTGCAGGAACAGAAGTTGAGTTTGAAGGAAAAAAATACCTTTTCCTTCCATATGCTGATGTTTTAGCAAAAATTGTTGAAACAGAAGAGATTTAGAAACAACCCTAAGTTAAGAAAAAAGCCCTGTTTTCGCAGGGCTTTTTTAGTTTTATCTATTTGCTAATGTCTCATTTTTCCTCAGTACACGCAAAAAATTTCTTCCCCAAATTTTAATAATTTCTTCTTCGGTATAGCCTCTATGAACCAATTCGATGGTAATATTAGGAAGCTCGCTAGCGTCGAAACATCCATCAACCCCTCCGCCACCGTCAAAATCTGTTCCTATTCCAACGTGATCAATTCCGGCAATATCAACAATATGATCTATATGATCTACTACATCTTGCACAGTGGCTAAAACAGGAGGAAATAGTTTGTTTATCGAACGCCAAGCTTTTCCTGCTTCTTTCTGTTCTTCATCGGTTCTGTTGGCATAATCACTATATTTTTCACGAATAGCCATACGCATACTATCTGCTTGTGGATTAGCTGGAGTTTTTTTGATATAAGAACTTAAAATGCAAACTTGAGCAACACCGTCATTTTCAGCCAGTTTTATCAACATATCATCAGTTAAATTTCTTGGCGAATCGCAAATTGCCCTGAAGCTAGAGTGGGAAGCGATTATAGGTGTGGTACTTTGTTCAATTACATCGTAAAATGCTTTGTCGGAAATATGCGAAACATCAATGAGCATTCCCAAACGATTCATTTCGCTAATTACTTTTTTACCAAATTCACTAACTCCATTATGCTCTGTTGTATCGGTACTTGAGTCACAGATATCGTTGTTTTTTGTGTGGCAAAGAGTTATATAACGGGCCCCTCTTTCAAAGAATATTTCTAGATTATTTAAATCACTACCTAAAGCATAACCGTTCTCAATACCAATATAAACGGCACGTTTTCCTTCTTTTTCGATAGAATAAATATCATCGGCATTTAGAGCAATATTAGCGATGTCATTATTTCTTTCAACAACCGAATAAATGGAATCGAAAATCCGATGTGTTTTTGATGTTGCTCTTGAATGACCAACCGAATCACGCGAGCCTTGTCCTAGAAATACTGCCATAAAAATCCCGTCGAGACCACCTTCTTTCATTCTGGGAAAATCAACTTTAGTTGAAGTTTCATAAGGGTCGTGACGAACGGATACATCAAAATCTTCACGAGTAAATAACATTGGAGTATCTGTGTGAGAATCGATTGTGGTAGCTTTTTCGTGAATTTTAAGTGCTTTTTCAATCAGTTTTTCTTCTGCGGTTTTGCATGAAGAGAAAAATAGTAACATGCTGAATAATACAAGAAGTTGCTTCATAATTAAGGTTTGTTTTGGTTTAAAATTAATTAGCAAATATAGAATATAATAGAGCGAATATATAAAAATGAATATTTTGTATCCTTGTTGTCAAATTTGTGATTTGAACTTTCCATATAATTAATGCCATGCAATAAATTAAATCTTTACAAAAAAATCAGTATCTTCGAGGCATGAAATCAATTCTATTCTCTTTGAATTGATTAAATAAATTAAAAGATAAATTAACGCAATTTTATTCTAACGTATTTTATGAAAACAGCACTTATTACAGGCGCATCAAGTGGTATTGGACGTGAACTTGCTTTGGTTTTTGCAGAGAAAAATTACCGTCCTGTTCTAGTAGCAAGAAGAAAATCAATGCTTGAACTGGTTGCAGAAGACATTAAAACAAATTTCGATATCGAACCCATAGTTATTGCACTCGATCTGTCAAAGCCCGACAGTGCTGAAAAATTGATGGCTCAAATTAAAAAGGAAAATTTATACATCGATGTATTGGTAAATAATGCCGGTTTTGGTGACAATGGAGTTTTTCATGAAGGAGATATCGGAAAGATTGAAAGCATGATGAATTTGAATATGCTTACACTCACTAAGTTATGTAGATTTATAGCTCCGCAAATGGCAGAAAACGGATTTGGACATATTTTAAATATTGCATCAACAGCAGCTTTACAACCGATACCTTATTTTGCAGCTTATGCCGCCACCAAAGCCTATGTATTGCAATTCTCGGAAGCTATCGCATACGAACTTAAACATTTGGGAGTTTATGTAACTGCAGTTTGTCCGGGTCCTACACAAAGTGAATTTCAGGAAAGAGCTGGAATGAGTGATTCTACCAAATTGTTTGACAAAGCACCTTTATCATTTATGGTTGCCGAATTTGCTTTTGAAGCAATGATGAAAAGGAAAACAATTGCTATTTACGGTTCCAATAATAGATTTTTAGCTTTTATGCAGCGTTTTGCACCAAGAAAATTAATAATAAGTGTTGCAGCTAAAATGATGAAAAATTAATCATCAATAAGCTTTGTAGACCAAAGAATAGCTTCTAGTTCGCGAAGCATTACTGTTTTTTTCTGCTTAGGAGCGTACATAAATCCATCTACTGTAATCACCTTATTTTGAGTTTCATCAACAAATGTATATGATAAAAACGGACCTCCCATAAAGTCGTTTTCCAAATCCCATAAACCTCGTATTTCCGTAGCATAATTCCCGTTAAAATTTAATTTACGGATTTGGGGTTGAATATATTCGTGGCTTATTTTTTGATAAGATTCTGGAGTAGGGCCGGGAATTTTTACTTTGGTTAACAAATCTCGACTTTGACGAATTCTATTGGGATTAAATGCATTGGTATCGGCGTAAGGAGTAGTATAAATCATAATACTCATAGAATTTGTGGTGGTTTCTTTTCGAATCCAAGCGAAATTTTCTTCTAAAACAGCAGTTTTGTAGCCTTTTGGTATATTCATTTCAAGCTTAAAATTCTTGCGCAAATCTCTTGCTACATTAATGTTTTTGAATTTTGATGCATAAGAATTAATAATTCGTATTCGCTCATTTTCTCTATACAATTCAAGAGCAGTTTTTTTACTTTCTTCAAACGCTTGCAGAAAAGCTTCGTGATTAGGAGCATTTATTTTGATTACTATTTGAGGAGTTGCCCATAAATCTTTTCGTGTTTCAACATAAGCCGATGTAAATTTTTTATCAATTTCAAGAATAAACAAATTGTGGTGGGCTTTAAATATTTGCTTTTCAAGCGATTTTTCGTTGATATTCACAAGATTAAATTCGGGTTCAGGAATAGACAAAACAGGCATTTCGAGGCTAAAGGCAGCTCTGATACTATCGCCTAATTCACCATCCCACTGCTCAATATTTTGCGTGATAACAAGCATTTCGTTAGGGCCTCCGGTGGATGGAATCTTAGCTTGTTTGGAATCTTCGTTGCAGGAAGTGAAACTTAAAACGCTGAAAATAAGGAGTGAAAAAAATACAATATGCTGTTTCATTTGGATGAATATAAGGTAAATACAATATATTTTCAAAAAATTAGAATGTTCAATTAAAAACAAATATCATTCCAAAAAAAGACTTTGATTAAGTGCGTACCTGAACTTTTAGTTTCTGACCAGGCTTTAATTTACTTGAACTTCCCATTTGATTAAGTTCTTTAATACTGTTAATTGTTGAATTGTATTCTTTGGCAATATCCCACAGTGTATCACCCGACCTAACCGTATGGTAAATTATTTTGCCATCTGTTAAACTAGAAGCAGCTTGTGTTTTTTGTCGTACTGTTTTTACTCGAAGCTTTTGTCCTGGTTTTATCAAGTTACTATTAATATCATTCCAAGACTTAATTTGATTGACAGAAACACCATATTTTTTGGAAATTAAGCCTAAGTTTTCGCCATATTTAACAGTATGATAACCATTGATAGGTGGATTTCGTTTACTCACATTTGATGTTGTCGGAGCATTTCCGGCGTTATAAACAATTAGTTTTTGCCCAGGATAAATGCGTGAGTTTCTTAGTCCATTCCAAGCTTTTAAGCGAGATACTGAAGTTCGATATTTTTGCGCAATTAAACCCAAATTCTCACCACTTCGTACAAAATGAATACTTCTTTGCTTAGCTTCCTTAATTTTAGCGAGCAGCTTTTCATGTTCAATTCCTTTTTCCGATTTAAATGCATACAAACTATCTTCGTGATCTATAAAATAGTTAATATATTTTCGAGGGAGACGCAAAACATATTTCTGTCCATTTACAGCAGGTATTATGCCTTCTTTGTATGCGGGGTTCAAAAATTTCACATCTTCAATGGGCAGATTCATAAATTCAGCTATCTGATCAAAAGAAATGGCATCGCGAACAGTAATACTATCTATTTGATTGTATAAAATGCCTGGGTCTGATGGGAAAATATTATGCTCTGCGGCATAATTAAATACATAATTAACAGCAATAAATGCAGGAATATATCCTCTTGTTTCCCGCGGAAGAAATGGCCAAATAGCCCAATAATCTTTGACACCCCCAGCGCGACGAATAGCGCGGTTTACATTTCCGGGACCCGAATTATATGCTGCTAAAACCAAATTCCAGTCATTATAAATTGCGAATAAATCGAGCATATGCTGGCAGGCAGCTTCAGTCGCTTTATATGGATCAAAACGATCATCAACCAGAGATGTTTGATTTAATCCATACATTTTACCTGTAGCATACATAAATTGCCAAAGTCCTTTTGCTCCGGCTCGACTTCCAGCTGTAGGATTTAAAGCACTTTCAACGACAGCTAAATATTTGATTTCCAAAGGAATATTATATTTGTCGAGAGATGCTTCAAACAAAGGAAAATAAATTTCAGCAAGACCAAGCATTCGAGCAGTTTGTTTATGCCCTCGTCCGGAATACATATTAATGTATCCTTTCACATGTTGGTTATATTCTAAATCGATTGGTGTTTGAGAATTTAAAACAGCAATACGTAAGGCATAAACAGAATCGGAATAAACAGGATGTTCATTAGCTTTAAAACCATATACATTTAAAACGGCTGTATCTTTTTCAAAATGATATCGATCGAAAATTTTAAGAGCAGCTAAACTATCGAGTTGCTGCAAAATTGCTGAACCGGTCATCATACTTGAATCTTTAGAAAGATTATGGTTGTTACCGAATTTATTTTCAAAAAAAGCGGCAAAAGCCAAAGTATCAAAAACTTGATTCACTTCGCTTAACCTATCGGCACTTGGTTCAATTAGTGTATCGCTGATTTCTGTAACAGATAATTCAGAAAGAGTGATTTGCTCTTGAGATAGATTTAGTTGCTTGATTTGTGCTTTTTCAAGTTTTGTACTTATAGGTTTTTTGCTGATATTCTTTAGTTGTGTACATCCTCCGAATAGGATTCCAATAAAAAGAAAAAAGAGTAGATAAGTTTTGTGTTTTTGCATGTTTTGTTTCTAAAATTTGCAGCAAAAATAATAGAAAAATGATTGTCTATTACAGCAAAGTGAATAGAAATTCCTAAATGTCCTTAAATTAAAAAAAGCAACACTATAAGAAGTGCTGCTTTTTGTTTTTTAGGCTCCACATCCACATCCACCGTGGCCACCGGGCGCATGTCCTTCAGGGCTGTTGTCGGAAGAACAGCAACTGTCACCTTCTGATTTAGGTGTTTCGCAACCACCACCATCGCTACTTCCACATCCGCAACCTTGCGCTGGATTTAGTTCTTCAACCGAAGCAACTCTAACTTGAGCAACTATGCCTTTGAAATATAAATCGTTTCCAGCCATTGGATGATTGAAATCCATAACTACCGTTGTTTCTTTCAATTCTTTTACAACGCCGCTCATACGTTTTCCGTGAGAATCCATCATCGGAATTTCATTTCCGATAAATAGAATTTCATTATTTATTTCCCCATCTCGCTTAAAAATATCTTGCGATAGTTCAACAATTGCTTCAGAATTAAAAACGCCATAGGCTTCACTTGCAGGAATTTGAAAGCGAAAATTATCACCACTTTGCTTCCCTTCGAGAGCTTGTTCAAAAGCTGGTAGAAGTTTTCCGTTTCCAAACAGAAATTCAACTGCTTCGTCTTTTCCAATGGTTTCTATAATTTGCCCGTCGTAATTATTTATTGTTAGAGTATATGTTAGCGATGCAACATTATTTTTTGTAATTATCATAGATTTAAGATTCTGTTTAAATAAGATGCAAAAATAGTGTCTTAAGCTCAATAGCAACGCAATTTCCCAAATAAAAATGTGATTTAACAATTATTTAGCATTGAATCCACTCGATTTGATGCTAATCAAAAAAAGAACTAAATCTGAATCAAATTATTTTGGATGGCAAATTTTACCAAATCAACAGTGGTTCTAAGATTAATTTTTCGCATTATATTATTCTTATGGCTTTCAACAGTTCGGATACTAATGAATAATTTTTCAGCTATCTCAGGGTTGGTATAGCTTTCTGCAAAAAGCTTAAGTACATCCATCTCTCTTTCCGAAAGGGTTTTTAATTGCTTGTTAAATGCTTCGTTTTCGTTTTGATTGGCTTTTTTTAGGTAAGAATTTAGTAAGACCTGAGTAATGGACTTGCCGAAGTAATCGTAACCATTTCGTAATGTGTAAACAGCCTCAATTATTTCGTTGGTAGTTGTGTCTTTAGTTAAAATGCCTTTTGCTCCTGCTTTAATTACTTGTAAAATAAAGGATTCGTTAACATTTAGACATAAAACTAAAATTTTTGCACGTTCAAAATTCCGGTTAAAACTTTTAATATGAAGCATTTCTTCATTACTCCCTAAATGTGCAACAAATAGAATAATATTCGGTTGAATAAGTCTGCCGTTTGAATCGAAATTCGGAAGGGTCGGCAATGATGTCTCTACAACAATATCACTTGCCGAAGCTAATATGGCTTTTATGCTCTCCGAAATTATAGGGTAGTCGTCTTTAATAAGAAGCCTTATCACGTGTTGATATTTTTTAGCGTTTAAGCATCAGACAAATATACAATTTTGAGTAAACTTGTTGCCGAATCTTTCAAAAAGATTGCTTAAATTGTGAGCTTATACTTTCAGAATAATTTAACATGAACAAACTCGATCATACCCAAAAGAGACTGAACTCACTCAGCGATGAAAGAAGCCTGAATGTTTTGGCATGTTTAAATGAAATCACATCTCTATTAAAGGAACGAAAATCGTCAAATCAACTCCTTGAACAGATTGCAAATGCTTTAGCTAAATATTTTCAGTATTCTGCTTTTACGTTAATCCATATCCATTTTGATGGTGAAGATTTTTATTCCGACACTCCCAAAAGAGTTATAAATCACCTAAAAAAGCGTTTTAGGACTTTGCAAGGAAGAATTGGTTTTATTGATGTTCAATATCTCAAAAATTTTGAAGAATCGGATCATGGCCCATTTTTAAGCAGTGAAAATCTACTGTTAGAAAAAATTGTTTCACAATTGGAAGGCTATTTTAACAGCATAGAAGCGCGAGCAAAGAATGAAATAAAGGGAGACTATGTTACTGTACCTTCTGATTCATATTTTCCTGACCAAAGCATTGCCAACAAACAATTACTTCAACGTTATTTAAACAGAAGTAATTATGCCCGAGATATTTATCATGATTTAATGCCCTTCAAAGTAAGAGAAATTTTGCTTATTGCTAATCTATACGATGCATACAGTATAGAAGAAGAAGGACGTTTTTCGGAACAGGTTTTGGGTAAATATTATCAACTTCATTTAACTTCTGTACCGCGTATAACAGGTGTTTCATCGCTTGAAGAAGCAATGGAGACATTAAGTGTAAAACATTATGATTTAGTTATTATAATGAAAGGTATTGACAAAAAAATGCCTGATCATTACAGTAAACATATAAAGCAGAAATATCCATACTTGCCCGTTTTTTTGCTGCTAAATAATAATAGAGACATTGCCGAATATAGCAAACGATGGCACGAACATATAAATAAAGTGTTTATTTGGAATGGTAAATCTTCGGTGTTTTTCACTATGATTAAGCATTTGGAAGATAAAATCAATATAGAAAATGATACCACTAGAGGCTTGGTACGTGTGATATTAGTTGTTGAAGACGACCCTAAATACTATTCGCTCTATTTGCCGATGCTCTACAATATCGTTATGGATCAAACAAGGCGAATAATTGATGATGTTAGCACAGACGAGCTCTACAAGGTTCTTCGACTTCGGGCTCGAGCCAAAATTATTCTTACCCAATCCTATGAAGAAGCAATCGAAATTTTTACCAAATACAAAGATTTCATTCTTTGTTTGATTACTGATGTTAAGTTTTACAAGAATGGTAACTTAAACAACGAAGCTGGATTTAATCTTGTAAATCATATACGAAAAGAGGTGAAAGATTTACCAATTATTATTCAATCGTCCGAAGCCGGCAACAAAAAGAAGGCTCTTGCCTTAAACACATCTTTTATTGATAAAAATTCTGATAGCTTATTTCAAGATTTCAAGCAGTTTATTATGAAATATTTGGGTTTTGGTAATTTCTTTTATAAAGATAAAAACGGAACCCAGATTGCTGTAGCGCATACCTTAAAAGAGTTTCAGGAGCAATTGCTGTTAATTCCCGATGAATCGTTAGTATATCACGCTAGTGAAAATCATTTTTCCTTATGGTTAAAAGCGAGAGGCGAAATTCAGGTAGCTCGCATTATTAATCCTGCAAAAGTTGCTGATTTTAAAGACGGTAAAAGTTTACGTAATTACTTGATTTCTATTATTAGTCAGTTCAGAAACGAACAAAAAAAGGGAAAGCTTATTCCGTTTGAAGAAGACAATGAAATACTCGACTCTTCAAATATTGTTATTTTGGCAGATGGTATGTTGGGCGGTAAAGGCAGAGGTTTGTCATTCTTTAACAGTCTTTTATACAATTTTGATTTCACAAAAATTCTGCCCGATATTCATATTCTCATTCCTTCAACTTTGATAATTGGCACAGAAGAGTACGATCAATTTATGGAGAGCAATCAGCTTCGGGAGAAAATGACAAAAACAACTTCCTACTCTGAGATAAAAGCTCTTTTTATTAGCGGAACGCTCAGTGATGCTATTAAATCCAAATTACGTAGGGTAGTTGAACTTACAAATAGGCCATTAGCAATTCGCTCATCAGGTTTGCTCGAAGATAGTTTGTCGCAACCTTTTGCCGGAATTTTTGATACTTATATTTTGCCTAATCATCATACCGATACTCAAGTCCGATTGAATCAATTATGCGATGCAATTAAATTGGTATATGCATCTATTTATTCCGATACATCAATTGCTTATGTTGAGGCTATCAATTATAAAATTGAAGAAGAGAAAATGGCAATCATTATTCAGGAAACTGTTGGTAATCAATACGAAAGCGTGTTTTATCCACACATTAGTGGAGTAGCACAATCTCATAATTATTATCCGGTTGGCCATATGAAACCCGAAGAAGGTTTCGTAAATATTGCTTTGGGACTTGGCAAATATGTTGTTGAAGGAGAAAAATCATATCGTTTTTCTCCAAAATATCCTGCTCTCGAAAATTTCACTACAAAATCATTGGTTAAAAACGCACAGGTACATTTTTATGCTGTTCAATTAGATAATGAGGAATTAAATTTGCTAGAAGGCGAAGATGCCGGTTTAATTAGAATGGATATTATGGAAGCAGAAAAACACGGAACTTTAAAGCATTGTGCTTCTGTTTATGATGCAAATAACGATCAATTACTTACCGGAAATCATCATATTGGTCCTAAAATATTGAATTTTGCTAATGTTCTTAAGCATAATTATATACCCTTGGCACGTTCGATAGAATTGGTTTTAGATGTTGTAAAAGAGGCAATGGGAGCACCCGTTGAGATTGAGTTTGCAGTAAATTTGGATAAAGACAGTAAAGGAAAAAGCAAGCTTTATATTCTCCAAATAAAACCTCTTATAGGTAATACAGAAAATTATAGTATTGATAATCAGAATATTGATAAAGATGCTTTATTGCTCTATACTGAGAATGGAATGGGAAATGGTAAAGTTGAAGATATTTATGATTTAATTTATGCTGATATTCATAGTTTTGATAAGAGCAAAACTAACGATATGGTTAAGGAAATCAGTTATCTCAATCAAAAAATGCGAGATGAAAACCGAAAATATATCTTAATTGGCCCAGGCAGATGGGGTACTCGCGATCCTTGGATTGGAATTCCTGTTAAATGGCATCAAATCTCCATGGCGAAGATTATTGTAGAAACCAGTTTAGATGCTTTTCCACTTGATGCCAGTTCGGGTTCACATTTTTTTCATAATGTAACCGCTGCCGATGTCGGTTATTTTTCAGTACAACCCAGCGAAGGAACAGGGAAGATAAATTGGGAAAAATTAGAATCGTACGAGCCAATTGAGCAAACAACTTATTTTAAACATTTACGTTTCAAAAAATCACTTTGTGTTAAAATGGACGGCAAAAAACGCATAGCTATTATCGATTGGGAAGTAAGAAATAATAATGGACAATAGATTGATATTAAATAATATATATTGAAAAATACGATTTATCCATTCAATTAAAATAAAAAAGTGGCACTAGAAATAGAACGTAAATTTTTGATTAAAGGCGACTTTATCAATCAAATGAAAGATAGTCACAGTATAATTCAAGGCTATTTATCGTTGGATAAAGAACGAACAGTTCGTATTCGTATTCAAAATGAGAAATCATTTTTAACGATTAAAGGAAAAAGCAATGCCGATGGATTAACACGTTTTGAATGGGAAAAAGAAATTGATTTAACCGAAGCAAAGGAGATTCTAAAATTAGCGATTGGTAAACCTATAGAAAAAACACGCTATCGTATTCCTATCGGAAATCATGTTTTTGAAGTTGATGTTTTTTCTGGAGAAAACAAGGGTCTTATCGTTGCAGAAGTTGAGCTGCAATCAGAAGATGAAGAATTTATAAAACCTGAATGGTTAGGCATAGAAGTAAGCGGTGATACGCGCTATTATAATGCAAATCTTGTGCTAAATCCATTTTGCAAATGGTAAAGGAAAGCGATGCACTTCGTTAAGGGATTCATAAAATTTTAGTTATATCTAGCGATATTTCTTGATTATCTACAACCTACATCAAATTATGTTTTAGAAAGCGCAATGATGATTTTTATAAAAACCTTATTTTTCTTTTTTTTAGCTTAGTAGCTTAGAGCATAAAAAGAATATTCAACCTTATTTTTACAAAAGAAATGCACATCTTAATAACCGAACGCGTTAAAAAATAAAATCTGTGTTAAGCCCAGTCTTGATAAGGTAATAAACTAATATTCAGGCTGTTATTTGTTGACTACGAAGGCAAATGTATAAAGATAAGGTTTGTTTATTAACCACTTAAAGGCATCTATTACATGCTAAAATTAGCCAAAAATAATTTAATTACTTTTTAAATTTTACTATATTAAGCATAAGCTCATCCAATTGCACTTGAGAAACCTGTGAAGGTGTATCGATCATTACATCTCGACCTGAATTATTCTTAGGGAAAGCGATATAATCGCGAATGGAATCCGAGCCGCCAAATAAAGATGTTATGCGGTCGAAACCAAAAGCAACACCGCCGTGAGGAGGAGCACCATATTCGAAAGCATCCATCAAGAATCCGAATTGTGCCTGTGCTTCTTCATCTGTAAATCCAAGATGTTTGAACATCAGTTTTTGCAATTCGCGATTGTGAATACGAATTGAACCACCACCAATTTCCACACCGTTTATTACTAAATCGTAAGCATTGGCTCTCACTTTTGCTGGGTCAGATTCTAGTAAAGCAATATCTTCTTGTTTTGGACTAGTAAACGGATGATGCATAGCATGGAAACGTGAATTTTCTTCATCCCATTCCAACAATGGAAAATCAACTACCCAAAGCGGAGCAAATATATTTGGATTGCGCAATTCCAATCTGTTTCCCATTTCTAAACGCAAATTGCCTAATTGTTTACGAACCTTGTCTGTTTCTCCGGAAAGAATCAGAATTAGATCGCCGGGTTTTGCTTCAAAGCGGTTAGCAATGGTCTGAAGATCTTCAGTGTTGTAAAATTTATCTACTGACGATTTAAAACTTCCATCAGCATCGTATTTTATATAAACCAAACCTTTGGCTCCAATTTGCGGTTTTCTTACAAAATCTGTTAATTGATCGAGTTGCTTTCTTGAATAATCAGCCAAGCCTACTGCATTGATTCCTACAACCAATTCTGCTTGATCGAAAATCGCAAAGCCTTTGTTTTGAGCCAGATCGTTAAGTTCTACAAAACGCATATCGAAGCGAATATCGGGTTTATCCGAACCATAATATTTCATAGCATCGCTATATTCCATACGCGGAAATTGATCAACATCAACTCCCTTAACTTCTTTAAAAAGATGACGTGTTAAACCTTCGAACATATCTAGAATGTCGTCTTGTTCAACAAAGGCCATTTCGCAATCGATTTGTGTAAATTCAGGCTGACGATCGGCACGTAAATCTTCATCGCGGAAGCATTTTACAATTTGATAATAACGATCGTAACCAGCCACCATCAGCAATTGCTTAAATGTTTGAGGAGATTGAGGCAAAGCATAAAATTGGTTAGAGCTCATGCGTGATGGAACAATAAAATCGCGTGCCCCTTCAGGAGTAGATTTGATTAAATATGGAGTTTCAATATCAAAAAAACCTTGCTTATCTAAATAATTACGTGTGGTAATTGCCATTTTGTGTCGAAGCTCCATTGCTTTGCGCAAAGGGTTTCTGCGCAGATCAAGATAGCGGTATTTCATTCGTAACTCCTCACCACCGTCAGTATCATCTTCAATAGTAAAAGGAGGTAATTTTGATTGGTTGAGTACCACAATTTTTTCTGCTGTTATCTCAATATCGCCAGTAGGCATTTTGGAATTTTTATTACTTCTTTCTGCTACTATACCTTCCACCTGAATTACATATTCGCGGCCAAGTTTTCGAGCTTGTTTACACAATTCAGAATGAGTTTCCATATTAAAAACCAATTGAGTAATTCCATAACGGTCGCGTAAATCGATAAATGTCATTCCTCCCATATCGCGAGAGCGTTGTACCCATCCGCTTAATTTAACAGTTTTGTCAATATCGGGAATTCTTAATTCTCCACAGGTGTGCGTGCGTAACATAGTGCAAGGTTTTTGTATCTTCTTATTTTGAGGCTGCGAAATTACTGATTTTTCTGATTAGGAGCTCTATTCATGGTAAATGATTTAGTGAAGTTTTGTAATATTATGTCGGCCATAATATAGATATATATCTTAAAATGAATTGCGTGTTTTACTGAAATTCATCAGAAATCCACTTAAAAAAAGCATAATTTTCTATTTTTTGTTTTTCTTTTGAATAAACTTGATGATAATTAAAAACACATAAATCTTTAAAAACAATAAGATATGCCGAACGTAATGGAGCAAAAAGTACAAGGTTTTATGGCAAGAGTTATTGCTAAAAACCCGGGTGAAGTTGAATTTCATCAAGCAGTTCACGAAGTAGTTGAATCTCTTATTCCTTTTGTTGAAGAAAATCCTCAGTATAAAGAGGCAAAAATTCTTGAAAGAATGATTGAGCCTGAAAGAGTTATTCTTTTTAGAGTTCCTTGGATTAACGATAAAGGTGGTGTTGAGTTGAACAAAGGTTACCGTATTGAAATGAATAGCGCAATTGGCCCATATAAAGGTGGATTACGATTTCACCCAACAGTAAATTTGGGGATATTGAAATTTTTAGCATTTGAGCAAGTTCTTAAAAACAGTTTAACAACTCTGCCAATGGGTGGTGGTAAAGGTGGTAGCGATTTCGATCCAAAAGGAAAATCCGACAACGAAGTAATGCGTTTCTGCCAAAGCTTTATGACTGAATTGCAACGTCATATCGGCCCCAATACAGATGTGCCTGCCGGTGATATTGGAGTGGGTGGTCGTGAAATAGGTTATATGTTTGGACAATATAAGCGTTTGCGTAACGAGTTTGTAGGTGTTCTAACAGGTAAAGGCCTAGATTGGGGTGGTTCATTAATTCGCCCTGAAGCTACAGGATACGGAACTGTATATTTTGCTAAAGAAATGCTTGCAACTCGTAAGCAAACTTTTGAAGGTAAAATCGTATCTGTTTCAGGTTCTGGTAATGTAGCTCAATTTGCAACTGAAAAAGTGAATGATTTAGGAGGTAAAGTCGTTACTCTTTCTGATTCGCAAGGATTTATATATGATCCTGATGGAATTGATGCTGAAAAGTTGGCCTGGGTTATGGAATTGAAAAATGTAAAGCGCGGTCGTATAAAAGAGTATGCTGATAAATTTGGCGCTCAATATTTCGAAGGGGAACGTCCTTGGGGAATTAAAGTTGATGTTGCTCTTCCTTGCGCCACACAAAATGAGATCAATGAAGAAGAAGCTCAATTGCTGATAGATAATGGTTGCTACTGTGTTTCAGAGGGAGCAAATATGCCATCTACTGCTGAAGCGGCTAAAATTTATATCGACAGTAAAATTCTTTACGGACCTGGTAAAGCTGCTAATGCAGGAGGTGTAGCTGTTTCTGGTTTGGAAATGTCGCAAAACTCTATGCGTTTGTCTTGGTCACGCGAAGAAGTTGATACAAAATTGCATTCTATTATGGTCAATATTCACGAAAATTGTGTGAAGTGGGGTAAAGATGATGATTTTATTAATTATGTTGATGGTGCAAATATTGCAGGTTTTGTAAAAGTAGCCGATGCAATGTTAGCGCAAGGAGTAGTTTAAAAGGAGACATTAAATATTTTTATCAAGAGGGAGCTTTTTGCTCCCTCTTTGTATTTTGGGCAATTGACTTTAAAATGTTTGTATTATGCTATCAAATACATTGTATCGACCTACTGCAATGTCAGAGTAGCAGTGTAGGTATACTCAGTTGGAACCGAGTCAAAGTCAAAATCTTCACTTATCGTATTTGTAACGACTAAATTCGTTTCATTGATGCTGACTATTGTTAAGGTTTCAGTACCCCCTTCTGGATAAGTTATGGAGATAGTATTACTATTTTCATTTAGATCCCGTGTACCAGTTGTTGTTTTCAATATAAGTGTTTCAAACAGAAGGTTTGAATTAAGAAACAACTTGTATAAGTTTGTGTGAATTTACTGTGAAAATCTTATTGATTTTAATTGGGGCTAGCAAAAAAGTAACAATTTAGGATTCTTAATGCTTGCTCGATTAATACTTAATTAGATTATATGGTGTGTCTAAATTTTTTATAAGTTTGATTAAAGATTTTAATAATTAAAATATTTGCACATGAAAAAAATCCTACTTGTTATTCTATTGTTGGTATTGAGTTTTGTCGCTTTTTATTTTTGGGGAAGCTCAAACAATTGGAATGCTAAAAAATACAATCAGTTTCAACAGTTTACTGATAAACCTGCTTTGGTTTCTGATACGCTCAGCGTGATGACTTATAATGTCGGATGGTTATCGGGCATGACAAATAATTTACCGGTAGATAGAGATGAAGCTTTATATGTTCAAAATCTAAGAGATGCACGTTCTTTACTAAATGAATATCACCCTGATATTATTGGTTTTCAAGAAATTGATGTATTTGCAAAGCGCTCGTTTTATTATAATCAGCCCGATAGTTTAGGTATTAATTTGGAGTATTTAAATGGAAGCTTGGCGGTTAATTGGGATAAAAAATATGTGCCATTTCCTTATTGGCCATTTCAATATCATTTCGGTAAATTAATTTCAGCACAATATGTGATGAGTAATTTAGAGATTTTGGAAAACGATTATGTTGTGCTACCAAAACCTGTTAATGCTCCATTTTATTATAATGCTTTTTATTTAGATAGATTAATTCAAAAAACTTGGGTAAAAACAAGTAAAGGAGAATTACTTGTTATGAATGTGCATTTAGAAGCTTTTGATCAGGAAACTCGTATTATGCATGTAGATGCGGTTATCGAAGAGTATTTAAAATACACAGATGAATTACCCGTTTTGCTAATCGGCGATTTTAATAGCCGAGCAATGGGGCCGGAAGGGTCGTTAAATGAATCAGCACGAAAAATGTTTGAAGTTTCTGGAGTCGGCGTAGCTATAGCTGACAGTATGTTTGCAATTGATCCAATACGAAATTACACTTTTAGTTCGGGAGACCCAGTTGAAAAAATAGACTATATTTTTTACAATACAAAATATATCAAAAAGCTTGATGCTAAGGTTGTTCAGGAAGCAGGAGAAGCTTCTGATCATTTTCCTGTATGGATGCAGTTTGTCCTAAAATAAAAAATGGTCGGCTTTTTTACGGTCGACCATTTTTCTATTTTCTATTTTGTTAAAGATTAAACTATTTCTAAAATAGCTACTGCCTTATCAAAGATAGTTGAATCGTCAATTTCAACGATTCCGCCATCAGGACCTTGTTCTGTATGAAAACCAACGGTTGCGCCTTTTTCGTAATTCGACCCACCAAAATAATTTCTTACTGTTTCAACATTTAACTTTAAATCATCTGCAATTTTATGCATTGCTCCATCCGGCAAGCTGTCTTTGACTCTTCGGAGTTCGTTGAATGTAATTCTCATATATCTAAATTTTGAAAATGATTATTAATAGTCTCATAACTACTGAATCACAAAATTACAAAATATACGCTAAATAAAAACAGAAATTTAAAAATATACTCCCAGTTGGTCTTAAATTTAGTTAAAAATGAAATAGGAGGCAATATATGATGAAAAGCATTAATTTTAGGGGGGAAAAGAATAAAATCTTTTCGTGAATTTTACCTAAGAAAATCCTTGGTATTCAAAATATTAATATTTATTTTTGCAGCCCGAATTTTTAAACGAAAAGCAATGGGTAATTTAAAAGATTATGTTATTTCCTTTCGCGGTTTAAAGGTTGGGAATCATGAATTTGATTTTCAAATTACCGATTCGTTCTTTGAAGCTTTTGAATATTCCAGAACACAAAAAGGCAATATAGCTTTAAAAGTGATATTGAATAAGGCTGAAAACATGCTGAAACTCGATTTCATTTTTGAAGGAACTGTAAACGTAAGCTGCGACAGCTGTGGTGAAGATTTTGATTTTCCGATTGATTTTCAAGAAAGTTTAATTGTAAAATTTACAGATCAAGATGAGGAAGACAATGCTGAAATTGTTTTTTTACAAAGCTCGGCATATGAGATTAAATTTGCTCAGTTTATTTACGAATTTGTGAATCTCGCATTACCGATGCGAATTACACATGAGGAAGATAAAGAAGGAAACCCCATTTGTCAATTGGATGTTTTGGACGAATTTGAAGACTTTATTGAACCGAAAGATGAGGTGGATCCACGTTGGGAAGCACTTAAAAAATTAAAATAAAATCTAATAAATAGAAATAATGGCACATCCGAAGCGAAGAATATCAAAAACAAGAAGAGACAAAAGAAGGACTCATTACAAAGCTACTGCTGCGCAAATAGCTATTTGTCCTACAACCGGTGAAGCTCATGTTTATCATAGAGCTTATTATGTTGAGGGTGATTTATATTATAAAGGAAAAATAATCGTTCCTAAGCCGGAATAATTTTTCTGGCTATAAAAAGAGACAACCTCGATTGGATTTTTTATTAAGTCTATCGGGGTTTTCGTGTTTTTTCTATCTTTGAAATATGCTTGCTAAAACTCAAGGTATAGTTTTGAAAACGATTAACTACAGCGAAACAAGCGTTGTAGCGAAAATATATACTGAGCAATTTGGCCTTAAATCTTATCTTATTCAGGGTGTTAGAAAACGTAATGCAAAAACAAAAGCCAACAGTCTTTCTTTACTTTCTCTTCTCGATATGGAAGTTTATAATAGGGAAAGTAAAGAAATGCAGTACATTAAAGAGATAAAAAGGGCACATATATTCCAAAGCCTTCCTTACGATATTCGTAAAAGCTCTATTGCCATTTTTTTAAATGAACTGATTTATAATTCCATTCGCGAAGAGGAAGCCAACCCTGCATTATTTAATTATCTTTTTAATTCCATTCATATGCTCGATTTATTAAAAGATAATTTTTCGAGTTTCCATTTGCATTTTGCAGTGCAGTTAAGCAAATATTTAGGTTTTGGTCCTGCAGATGCAAGTTTTAAATCTGATGCTTTATTCGATTTGGCAGATGGTAAGTTCCATTCCGATAAAAGACTTGGCATATATAAATTAAACCAAGAAGAGAGCTTGTGTTTTTATCGAGCATCGGCTTTGAGTTTCGATACTTTTAATCAACTCCCTTTTTCAAAGCAAAAAAGAAAAATTATGCTGGAGCATATTCTTAGCTATTATCAACTTCATTCGCCTGAATTTAAACTACTTCGTTCTCACGAAGTCTTGGAAGCTGTTTTAGCTTAAGTCCTTACTATATGTTCACTTCAACTGCGTTCCTAGGGGAAGCGGTCGAGCAGCATCAGTAACCGCATTTATTTTTCGGGCAAAAACACTTTTATTTTTAATGTCTTGGTCACTAATAATATGAATATCCAATAACCCTTTACTTCTATGTCCTGTTCGTAAAAAATTAATTTGAGCCAAACTTTGACTCCATCCTTCTAACCAAGCTTTTAACTCACTTATTTGGGCTTTATTTCCTAAAAAGTGAATAAGAAGATTAATATCGCTATCAGCTTTGGCGCTAGCGTTTTTCACGCTTCCAAAAAGGTACATGGCTTTCACCCCAAAGCGTTTGGGGTCAAGTAAAGCAGCTATTCGTTCGGCATTCAATAAACGCCATTGCCAATGAATATCTGTATCATTTATTGGTTTTGCGACCTTTTCATCTTCAATTAAAGAAATATTTACATCGCTTGCCGAACTAATATAGGCTAAGGCTTTACTCTGTTTAGCATTCATTGCAATATTCAAAACATTAGTCTCAAAAGCAGCTGGAATGTCAATTACCTTAATTACATTGCAAAGGGAAGAATATTCAGGTAGCAAATCAGTAAAAATGCTTTCCGTTTGTGTAAGTAAGGATTCGTTGAAAATACATTTGCTTTCATCAGGATACAATGGCAAATATCTGATATTAGCTTCTATAAGATCCTGAAAAAAATGTGTACCAAAGGAAAGGTCGGGCGTATAATTGTTTCTATTTCGTGCAATTTCTATCAACATATTAGTATTATTAATATCAGAATAACTTACATTCACACCCAATTTAATGTCACCACGACTACCCCAACGACCAGGCCCCATTAAAATAAATTGTCTTCTGGGAAGTAGTTGATTCAAACGGCCAACTGCTTTTCCAACATTAATCATGCTTTGATAATCGGGAAGCTTAGCATATTCATTTGGGTCGACATAAATAATATGAGTGAGATTTGGAATCAGACCATTAGAGACAAATTTATTTGCAGAAAAAACAATTTTTTCATTTGGGATATCGCTTGGAATTGGGATTGGTTTTGAAGTAAGGCTTTTGCTTTGGACACGACTTTGCAACAAGTAAAGACGCTCTCCATCATGTGCAAATTCAATATCCAAGGGCAGTTTGTATTTCTTCTCTAAGGAATTCAATATTGCTTTTATTTGATTTATAAAATCACTTTTGTTGATTAATCCGTCAAATGTAAAGATGTGTTCATTTTTTGCAAAATCTAGGCCAAAAGACTTGGCTGGTAGAATACGATCCATTTCGGCAATTGAAATTAGTTTGCTAATTTTCGGATATAGATCACCGTAATTTTTCAATAAATAATCGATTTCAATAGTTTCAAAATCTCCTTTTTCGGTATTGATAACATCGATATATTTTGGGGAGTATCGAATAATCTCCTCAGGAGTAGAATTCACACGTAAATTGGGTTGTCCCGGAGCTACCATTACAGGATAATCGTTGCTAGTTCTGTCAACAGCACGAGTTCCAAGACCGGGCACCATTCGAAGCAAACCATCGCTGCGTTGTATTCGACTCGACCAGGGGTAATTGTTTTGACTAAATCCTGCACCAGCAAAAGCAGGAAAAAAATATGGTCCCACATGATTTCCCACCACTTTTTGTATCATTATTCCCATTTCCTCATGATAATCGAGCAGCTTATTTTGTAATCGGTATTCTATTGGATCAGGGCCAAAAATTGATGCATAGACTTCAGCAATGGCATCGGTTAAGGATGCCATTCGCTTTTCTTTACTACCTTGGTTGGGGATAAATAAGCTTTTGTATTTTCCGGCAAAAGCAGTGCCTACGCGATCTTCTAATAAGCTGGAGCTACGTACAATCAGTGGCCCTTCTCCCATGTCGTCTAATGCAAGACTCAAACCTTTTAATATTTCTGGGGAAAAAGAGGAGCTTTTAAATACGTGAATAACATATGGGTATTCTTGTCGTACCAAACCAATCTCCTTATATTTTTGCTCCAGAATGTCCTCCAAACTATTATAACTCATAAAGTTTAGTAATCCATCGGAGGCGATATACCAAGTTTTAGGTGTTTTTATATCTTTAAAAAGTGGATTGTGCTCACTTTCTTTCTTGAGAATTTGTTGAGCCAAAAACAAACCGGCACCCTTTCCTCCAATTTTACCATGGCTGTTTAAAGGGTAGATTATTCGTTTAATTAAAGTATTGAAATGATCGATGTTTAGATGATTTTTTGCTACTTCAATATACTCTGTCTGATCCGTTAATAAGCGGGTAATCAATGCTATACGTAGGCTTTTGTCTCGTTGAACCGAAAGAGCTGATGCCTGTGGCCCTAAATGATAAAACCGCTCTACCGCATTGCTTATGTCCTCTAATGAGGAACCCATATTTTCGAGTTTTTCGGTTAAAAATACTGAACGATCTTCAGTAATCCACTTATTGATATGGTTTAAAATATCTTCGCGGTCTATATTTTTTGATGCAAGTTCAAAAATCTCATAACTTAAGGCGATTAAATCATTATCGGCAACACGTTCAAAAGGTGCATTACTCTCTTTGTTTAACTCGTTTTTGCTTTTAAATGAAGGACTGAAACTTTCAAGTAATATTTCTGCTCCGCTAATATTAGTCCAACAAAGTGTATTTATCATTTTGCGGGATAAACGTATTAATAGTTTTGGGTCGGTATGACTTAGCATATCCAGAATAATCTTCCAGTCGCTCTTGTTATCCTTAACCTGACTTTTGGAATCTTTTTCAAATACTTTTTTTAGTTCCAAATGAAGCAAAAACAAGCCTAAACTTTCAGCAATGCTTTTAATTAGCTTTAATTCTTCCTTTAGAAAAGGCCCTTGAAAAGCTTTTGGCCGAATTTCGTTATACATAACTTTAATCTGACCAAAGTGTCGCTCTTGTGTTTGAATATCAGCTGTAAGCGTCCATTTAGACTCTTCAAATCTAAAAGTTTTAAAAGTGCCTTGAGTAATTTTAATTTCAACTTCGCATATATCGGGATATTGCCAACCGGGAGGAATTGATTTTAATAATCCATAGCAGGCCTGCTCAATACTAATATTGGGTTCGTTAAGTATTTCCTGTATTTTATATAAACAGTTTAATTCTTTGGCGCGTTCTTGTAAATCGCCAATCAACTGGTCCAGAGGTTTATTTTCGGTCATTTGTATTGTGGTTTTAAAATTATTCCCAAACCGCTTCTTCCATCGACTTCAATTTTAAGAGGCTGATTCAATCTGAGATGACGAAGATAATGTGATTCCTGAAAGCTTTTTTGAATGTTTAACCAATCCCAATCGATTTGCTTATTGTTCATTCGTTCAACTGAAAAATAAAACACCTGAAATCCGCTCACATTGTGAAAAAAATGCGAGCCTTGACTTTGCTCAAAATTAATATTATCCAAACTGGCCTCTACAATAGCCTTTGCGCCAGTAATTTGCCCCCAATTAACAGGAATGCCTGCAGAAGCATCTGAAGTGCCCCATCTGCCAAAACCAATTAAGAGATATTTTCGATTTTGTAAGAGTAGGTCTGAATTTAATTTTTCAATTTCCAAAGCTATTTTCTGAGTTTGCATAGCATCAAAGGACTCAGGCTTAAGGTAGATGATATCGAAAATAGAATTTTCTGTGCCATTTCCTAAAACTCGATTGGAAGATACCAGAGCATCATCACTGTTAAAAGATTCATCGCTAATATCTATCTCATCAAAAGAAACAGCCATTGGGCGTGCCTGTAAGAAACTAAATTGATGAATTCCTGTATCTGAAAAATTCAAAGCAAATTCAATTTCAACTGGAGCATCGTAATTCTCTTCTGTAAGTTTCATCAGATCGCTTAAGAGATCGTTGAGCGGAGGTTCGTTTAATCGTAAAATCGAAGCAAAGTTTAGAATCCGTGGCCCTTTTTTACCTATTCCCATAACTATTCTACCGGAACCTGTATCAAGTGTAGAAGCAGCATATTTTAGATTTTTTTCTTTATCGGCTATAGTTAAATCGTTTTCCAATAAATATTCTGTTTCTTTAATTGGATTGTAGGTCGATGGCTTGCCCATATTCACTGCCCAAAATAGAGTTTGAGTATTTTTCATCATCTCATTTATCGAACCGAATGGGGGGTCGAGATTCGGCAAAGCTGGTGAATATGACCAAGATAACCCACCATCCACAATAGTCTTCCCCAGACCAAGTGCAAGATTAACTATGCCATTTTTTGGGTCTGCGTTTCCAAAAGCATAATAATTATAAGAACGCCCAACACCTGAAACATCAGGATAGAATATATCGACTTGCCTTTTTCCTGCCACTTCCTGAATGATAATCGCCATTTTTTCGTCTTCAGTTTTATGAGGGGTTGCACGCATATAATCTTTAGCATCTTTGAAAAATGTAGAAGCATAAACGAATTTTATTGCTTCCACCAATTTTTGAAACCTAGTATCGGTATCAGGCTGATTATTTGGCGTCATTTTAGTACTGTATATGCCTGCGAAAGGTTCGTGCATTGCATCTTCCAAAAGGCTTGAAGATCGAATGGCGAGAGGGCTGTGTACATCGGCAATCAACGCTCTTAGGTCACCCAAAATACTAAATGGCAGTTCTGCTTTTTGAAAAGCATTAGCAATTCTGTCATCAGGCGAATCGGAATAGGCAATGGAATACAGATCGTTTTGCTTCAGGAAAGCATCAAAAACATTGGTTCGAAGAACTGTTAGTGTTGGAACTCTGACTTCAAATTCAGAGTGTTTTTCGGATTGAAATTCATCATTTAGCAAGGATTGAATACGAAGTAAACCACTTGCTTTTCCTCCAAATGAACCATTCCCGATATAAGTAATCTTATTTTCAGGATGATAAAAATTACGATTAAAACGTGTGATTGTATTTTCTATTTTATCCATTGATGATCATATGCGTTTATACCCAACCTCTGTCTTTTGATGCTTGAGCCACACGGTCGACTGCAATTAAATAGGCTGCTTGGCGCATGGGAACCTTATATTTTAACGCAAAATCGCTTACCGAAACATAAGCAGATGTCATTTTCACATCTAATTTACTCAATACTTCGTCTTTGGTCCAATAATAATTTATATTGCTCTGAACTTGTTCATAGTAACTGCAAGTAACACCACCCGAGCTTGCAAGAAAATCAGGTATAGTAAATATTTCTTTAGCATCAAGAATATCAGCTGCTTCAGGAGATGTAGGTCCATTTGCCCCTTCAGCAATAATTTTCACTTTTGGATGAATTTTTGTAACATTTTCCAAACTAATCTGATTCTCGATGGCTGCAGGAATTAGAATATCAACTTCCTGTGCTATCCATTCTTCTCCAGGAAGAATTTCGTAATTCAAATCCAGAGCCTTTTCTTTATCGATACCTCCAAATCGATCAGTAATGCTTTTCAATTCTTTATAATCGATTCCGTCTTTTTTACAAAAAGTATAACTGCATTGGTCTTGCTGACTCCAAGTGGCAACACATATTACGGTGCCGCCAATTTGAGAATACAATTCAAAAGCATGTTGCCCGACATTGCCAAAACCCTGAATACTTGCTGTTGTGTCAGGTGCATCCTTGTTCAACTCCTTTAATGCTTCTCGAAGTGCTATAATTACTCCATATCCTGTTGCTTCTTTTCGGCCTAAACTGCCTCCCAAACTTATGGGTTTACCTGTAATAAATCCGGGAGCTTTAAAACCTGTCAAAACTTCATACTCATCTAGCATCCACAACATATGTTGTGAATTTGTCATAATATCTGGAGCAGGAATATCGAGAATAGGTCCAACATTCTTGACTATTTGTCTTACCCATCCTCGGCATAATCGTTCTTGTTCAAAAAGGCTGAGGTTGTGAGGATCGCAAACAATTCCGCCTTTGCTTCCTCCCAAAGGGATATCGACTACCGCCGTTTTCCAGCTTACCCACATAGCAAGAGCACGAACAAGATCGATTGTTTCTTGCGGATGAAAACGAATGCCACCTTTTGAAGGGCCTCTAGCATCGTTATGCTGCACGCGAAACCCTTTAAATATCTGCATGTTACCATCGTCCATGCGAATAGGAATGCTAAAATGAAATTCCCTCATGGGGGTTCTTAATAAATCTCGAGTAGCTTGATCGAGCTCAAGAATTTCTGCTGCCTGGTCAAACTGTTTCTGCGCGCTATGATACGCATTGTAAGCTGGAATACTCATTTGGTTTTTGCTTTCACCAAAGATAAGAGGGAAAAGGCAATAAAAAAAATTAACATGCTGTAAAATAAGTTGCTCGCTTTTTGAGCATATAATACCAATTGTAGTTCAAAATGCCGCATAGCAAATTTTGAATTTACAATGGTTAATGCCGATAGATCAACAAAACCGCTAATTGAACGAAGTGAAAATATGCGGCATTTAGTTGACTAA